>JAGQMT010000001.1 GCA_020428565.1 Candidatus Saccharimonadota bacterium
TACCAATCCCAAAATATCCAGCGTTACTCAGGAAATCTACCGTTTCAGCTGCATACGAGAGCATGATACCCGCTCTAGCATCGGCTGGCGAAATAGGTATATTGCCATAAACAAAATGCATATTACGCTCAGGAATGCTGCCAGAAAGACCAAATCCTGACATTGCTGGATTGACCTCAGAGGCAGTCAGATATATTGGATTACCCAGCATGTTACCGCTTGCCAACGAATGTAGGTCACCAAACACCTCTCCCCAGTCAACAGATGGCCAACTACCATTATACGATGTCCCTAAAGTGCCTTGTCCATCATGATCCCTATATGACACTCGTAGCGCATTGCCATCATTACCATACTGTCCAGTAAGTCTAGCGCGAACATTGATTGCACAATCCGGTATGTTATAGCTGGCAACTGTAGCATAAACCCTGACAACACGGCCGCCGGACTCTCGCGGAGCAATTTGATACTTATATTGAGGAGGTATAGGTAAATAGTTTGGATCTAATTCAAAATGTCCGTTGTTGATAGTCTGACCATGTGGCGAGAAAGCTGCTGGATTACCACCAATGTCGCCTGCACGACTCAGCCATTGATAGCGATCCATATTCCAGGAGCTAGGAGCATGGTAAACCATTCGAACGTCCTGGGTCTGAATAGCCGCCTCAACACTCCTTGACGCCATCCAGTTCATCACTATGATCAGACTCATAGTCAAGGCGACTAAAGCCATAAGTCGAATATTTAGTCTAGTTCTGTGATACTGCACTTAATCTATCCTCTGCTTCTTTTTTGACTTCTTGCTGGTATTCAGTTAGCTCACTTAAGCCATCTAGATACGTGATTACATCATTAAGAGCCGTCACGTATCCTTCCCCGCTCGTTCCATACAGTAATCTAGCTCGGACTATCAGAGAATAGTCAGTTCTACCTGCCACTTCCTCGTATTTATCCACCGCTTCTAGCGCACAGCCCACCATCATCTTGGATATACATATTCTCGACAGATCCATGTACATAGATGCCTGCTGGTCTTTGTCCTCTATCTGAGTGACCAAAGCAGTATACTCAGCCATGCCCGTATCTAGACTGTCTCTATTAATACTGTAAGCTATATTCTGAAGTTCGCTCTGAAGCTTATCTAATGTCGACTGAGCGCTAGGCGTGTCCTCGACAGGATTATTGGTAGCAGACTGATCGGTTGACATGAGTGTATACATCCATATTACGCCTAGTGCAATGATGACCAGTAGTGCAGTATACACCAGATGAACCCTAGGTTTAATATTAACTACTTTGCGAATTGACAACCGACGCATATAGCGCACCACTCCTTAGTAATAACTTTACTGTTTGATATATTAACATAAGCATACAGCTAGCTACAACTTCCATCCGCGCTAACCTGAATTCCGATACTGTATAAATCCACTGTGTAAGCACCTAGTTGGGTAGTGCCTAGTTAAGAAGTGGTACATTAGAGAAGAAGCCGCCATGAATGCTCTAAAGCATAATTTTGAATATTGCCTAACTTATTTTTAGTTTCCAAAAGAAGACTGGACAAAGATTCGAACTACCAATATCTTAGAACGTGAGTTTCGTGAAATAAGAAGGCGTACAAAAGTACAGGACCATAGTTTTAATGATTTTGAATCAGCAAGGAGGTACTATGAAGGTATATTTCAATACCTAAATCAGTACTACCCAGCTAAGTGACTTACACAGTGAAGGTTGACAGTACCCATCTGGGAGAGAGGCAGTAACGAGAACTTCAATGGACTGCTGAGGCAATTCTTTCCAAAATCCAGAGATTTCTCGACCATAACCCAAAAGGAGCTTGACCTAGCGGTCAACCTCCTTAATACTAGACCTCGCAAACGACATGGCTACAAAAACCCTGCCGAGTTAATTAAGCCTTATTTGAGTGTTGCGATTTGAATGTGAATTCAGGTATAGTTAGTGTTTTGTATTTTTACCTGTAACCCAAATTTAAATTATAATAAAATATAGTTGACAAATATGACATATTTAGTGTACTATATTACATAGAGATAGGCAATCGCCTATTTCATCCCCGACCTTCTGAGCATCAGAAGGCTTCCCCAAGCAAGGGAGAATAAAATGTCGCACCTTATAGAAAAGAAAAAGCTGAAACCACTCCACTGGCGGATTATGATCACGGTTATCACAGCCTGCATTGGAGTCCTGATGTTCGTCGCTTGCATGCATCGCGATGAGCAAGAGCTCTTCGACCGACAATACATCCTATACAGTGTCGTCATACTGGTAGCAGTTACCGCCGGAGCAATTACACTTATCGCACTCTATGACAAGCCGTGGTGGTGGCAATACTACATGCTCCTGCTATCTTTCGCATACGCTGCATGTATGGCCACCGCCCCTATGTGGTCACTCGTTGTCAGCTCGGGACATACTGTAGGCATGATGCTGACAGCAGACATAGTGATATGCCGAGGCTCCTTGGAGTAGCAACGATGAAGCGCTAGCAATGGTCGAGGGTACGTCATCACATCAATGATGTTTTGCTGACCCTCGGCTCATTGCCCTATCTTTCACTTCTTCTCTGATTCTTATTCTCTCTTGCTTTTTTAACTTATGCGCATAGTTTATTCTATGAATTCATAAAACACATCGCAGATTATTTTTATCACAAAACCAAACCTAGCATTTTGTCCATGACATGATATATAAACTCAATACAAGAAACTCCATAGCCTTATATAAATACAAAATAGCCTCTCCGCAATCTAAAAAGAGTCATTTGATAACTTGGTAAAAGCTATTGAAACGTCATCTGATGGAATTTTATAACTCCGCTAGAACCTTTTTGAGGAGAATTACTAGACAGCACGAGACACAAGGGACTGTCAGACCCCAACAGCATTCAAAGTAAGTGGTTCGAGCAGGAGTGGCAACGTCAGGCAAAAAAACACGGCGTGGAAAGTAAAGAAGAATTAATAGCCCTACAGTCTAGAGCCTATCGGAACTTAACATCAGAAAAGATTGCAGATAATTTTGCAGCTAACGTTTTTAAGATAAATCCACAACTCAAACAAGCAATGATGAATAACAACCTTGGCAACACAACTTCATCTGCCTCGGCTGAACATTCGGAATCTAGTCTATTGGAAGTAGATGGCCTAACACCCGAACAAAAGCAAAGAAAACGCTGGCAAGAAAATACTGATATAGCTGTAAAGGCACTTGAACAGAGGGGCGTTACTCCTGAGCAAGCTAGACTAGAGGCTAATGAACTCATACAAAACTTAACGGAGCGTATTCGACAAATTCATGAACAAGCTTCACAGGAAGGACGGTCATTAACAAATAGCGAAAAGGGCTTAGCGGCTGGTCTCAAACAAACAATCGACGTACAAAATAGAATTTCGGCGGTATTCCAAGCACGCCATGGACATAAAGATACATGATCTATAAATAAAAGTATCTAGAGGTCTTACTTGTATTTGAACCTCGGGTTCAAATACTTCCACTTACCGTCATATACGAAATTTAGCACAAGGCTAGATTCTACGTGGCGGAGAGAGAGGGATTCGAACACCCTCGGAACCGTTGCCGGCTCACTTGTTTTCGAGACAAGCCAGTTCAACCACTCCTGCACCTCTCCACTAGCCTAATATTATAACAGAGACAAACTACTCTATATACATTTGCTATTAACTGCTAAACTATAGTCATGCAAGATTCGATTTTTACCAAGATTATCAAAGGCGAATTGCCCTGCCACAAAATCTACGAGGATAACAAAACTATCGCTTTTCTAACAATCCAACCATACATAGAGGGTCACACTTTAGTGGTGCCAAAACTCCAGATAGACGATTTTGAGCAACTACCAACCGAAGATTATCAAGCACTATTTACCACCGTCCAGAAGGTCGCAAAGCGCATCAAAGACGTATTCAATGTCCCAAAGACCGCCGTTACCGTCTTGGGGATGGAGATACCCCATGCCCATGTTCATATTATGCCAGTAGATAGCGAAGCATCCTATTTTGAAGCAATCGAAAATCGTGCTACTATCCCTAATGAACCTGACCATCAGCAACTAGCATTAATAGCAGAAAGATTGAGGTTTTAATGAGTAATGTAATGGTAGCGTTTTTGTTCTCACTAGGAGCAAGCGCTTGGATTTATACCAAAATGATGAAGTCAAATGGCGGACAGACCAAAAGCGCCCTGACAGTCGCAGGTGTTGTAGCGTTTATTCTATTCCTCTTCCTCTTGACTGTGCTCGATAAACTCACGAACTAGCCTAATAGTACTTTTTATTAGCAAAAATTCCTGACAACTGGTAATATAGTACTATATGGATGAGCAGAGTTTGGGTAGGCATCTGCAGACTGCCCGTATGAAAGCGGGGCTAACGCAGCAGGAATTATGTCAAAAAGCGAGTATTTCTTACTCGACATTGGCCAAAATTGAACGTGGAGCCATCAAGTCTCCATCGGTTTTTACTATCCAGCGCCTCGCAGAAGTATTAAACACTAGTCTAGACCAACTCATGGGTAGTTTTGGCCCAGCTCTACCTCAAAAAGGTAGAAGTAAAAGTGGAGTTACCTTTGTGTATTTTGATATCAATGGCTGTTTGGTTAGATTCTTTCATCATGCCTTTACCGAACTAGCCGAAGAAACAGGTATGCCGGCTGACCAGATAGAATCAACATTTTGGCATTACAATGACGCCGTGTGTCGAGGCGAGATGCCTATGGATGAGTTCAACCGAATTATGGCCGAAAACTTCAAACACATGATTGACTGGAAGCATTACTACATGAGGGCTGTCGAACCTATCCAGCAAATGCACGATTTAGTCATCTGGGCGTCACACTATTATAAGGTGGGTCTTCTTAGTAATATTATGCCCGGCTTTATACCTGATATGCTAGGTAATGGCTTGTTACCCAATATTGAGTATGATACCATCATTGATTCATCAGCGGTAAAAACTATCAAGCCAGAGGCACAAATATTCCAAATTGCCCAGGAACACTCTGGCGCTAACTCTGGCGAAATACTATTCATCGATGACTCGAGGGCTAACATTATGGCGGCCAGTCAGCTAGGCTGGAAAGTGTTGTGGTTTGACGACTTCCGCCCAGAAGAATCCGTAGCGCGCGTCAAGCAAGCCCTAGAGCTAGCCTAGACTCGGTATTTTAAACCAAAGAGAAACCCCAATTATCATTATCCGCTATACGGAACTCATTAGAGTATGAGTGATAATTGGGGGGTAGAGTGCCTTGATTGTCTGTCTATATGACAGTATAGGTACAAGGCAGACCAGTGACGGTATTAGTATCTATGAGACACTTTGTGTATAAGCACGTACCGAAGCGCACTTCCCTGCTCGATGGACAGTCCACAGAGCTTTGTTTCACCTCCAGGGAGAGGTTAGTTGGTTATCAGTTCCTTACTGCTAGGCGCATAGTTTGCGTAGTAGCGAGTCTATGCGAGACTCTTGGAGGCTTTAGCGACAGGCGAGCTCTCGCTCAACCCAGAAGTCATAGACTTCTGGGTTGTCGAGGCTCACTGCCTCGCGAGAGCGCTCGCCCGCGAGCGCTCTCGCCCTTACAAAGGCCTTGTAATATAGCCCTTCGTAAGGGCGGCCTCGCCTGTCGCGCGTGACGATAAGCGTCACGCGCCATGTTCCGTCCGCCATCTTGGTGGCGGCGATGAGGGTTCCCGAGGTGGCCGATGCCACCTCGATGTACCTCACTGGTGATTTCTCACCAATGAGGTACCACCCCCCTCCGACGTCCGCCTCCTCCACGAAGTGGAGGGTTTTTTTGTCATGGCCAGGGGCCATGACAAAAAAACGGCTCCCGAAGGAGTGGGTCGCCATGGCGACCTCCACTCCTTCAGGAGTCAAGCCGCTTGGGCAATGGGAAAACCCATGCCCAAGGGCCTTGGCAACCAGGTCCCAATCGTTCGTATAGAACACTTCGTCGAACATCATCTCCCCTTTTCGGGTCGTGTGCATTTAGCATTGTTGCTAGGCTGCACGCCTCAAAGTCTCTAGTTTTAGAGCCCTTGAGCCGAAACTCAACTACATTGGCCATAGACCAGCAATCGAGTTCCGAGCCCAAAAGCTCTAGTTACACAAAGTCAGAAAATGTTTGTATATCATAGGAACTAGCTCGAATGAGAGGCTCTTGTATTTGTACAAAGAATAGACTCCTTCCTACCAACAAACACCTTTACCGAACTAAGATAACCCAGCTTTTAATGTACGGAATCTTTGATTACTCAAAAATTCCCGGAGAGGCTGATGACATATCAGCCCAACCGGCAATTTTCGCTAACGATTACCATGATTTTTGGTAAATCTACTCTCTAGTGCAGATAGTGCCAGATCCAGATCATCTACCGCCATAGGTATTTCGCCAAGACCATCATCAGGCGTAGGCTTATCAACAAGCTTAAGGGCATAATTGGTGTTACCATATTTTTCATACGACAACAATACAATCACCCTTTCGCTATCTAGACGAATCTCATCTAGCAAATAAGCCTCCCGGCCATCGGCCGTATATTCTTGTGGACCCGACTCTGCCGCTACATAGCTGTGACTGCCCAATCTGTCACGATAACCAGAATTCATTATCTGATCATACGACATCAACAAGCCAGTCGTGCTACGCAACTTCAGGTAAGGTCTCTCAACACTATCTACAGCAGCTTCGATTAGCTCATTGTCTAAATTATAGACGTCCTCTAGTAACTCATCTTCTTGACGTTCTGTTTCTTCGTCTCCGATTTGCCACGCACCCTCAATAAATTGATGGCTCTGTTCAATGTGACGAATTGCATATACTTGCTCCGATGTCAGTTGATCTGGCCAAGAAGCCACCTCGAAACTACCAACATTTGGATCCCGTACAGATGAAGCAAAAGTTAAAGCGATTTCATCAGGATAAATCACATCCCAGATTTTATCAGAACCATCTCTATCAGCTTGCCTTAATTCTCCTGCAGAATTAACTACCCAAAAATATTGGTTGCCTGAGCCAGTTCCAATCCTTGTCCTACCTCCAAAATTTGTTAAGTAATCACCAGATTCTATTAATTGCTGTTCGTACTCCCTCTTTAAACGCTCAGCCTGTCGTTCATGCAGTTCGGCTTCTATTGTCTCTACACCACTGTATACGTCTTCGATACGACTATAGCTACGCTGGGCACCATCAGGCATATCAACCAAAAGTCTCAAGGCTACATTCGTAGGCAAAACAGACACATCACCATTAACAACTTGTTCCCAAGATAAGGATATCTGAGCCTCTAAAGTTGAATCATAGGACCGAACATAATTAATCGGTACTTGCTCATCCATAACCATCATGACATCTGGATACTCACGCATCAATGCTTCGGTCCTTGTAATGTCATCTTCGTTGAATATATCATCCCAATTTAATCTGGGTGCATTGGCAAGTAGTGTGTGTAAATTAGTAATGTTATTTTCAGTCAATTGAGAAATTATCACGCTGTCAAGTCGACTCTGCAGATCTGTAGCAAACTGTGGATCAAACGTACGTGCCCAAGCTTGCAACTGATTTATCTCTTGTCTCCAATGTAGGTATTGTTGACGCAAAGGATGATTAGCACTTAGCAAAATATTCGCGAAATGTTCTTGAAGTTTATCAAAATCTGGAACAAGCATCTCTTCTCCAACAACCAAATTACCAAACAGCAAACTATGCTTATCACCAGCATGACCGTGTTCACTAAATACGATATCACCCACATCAGACAGACTAATAAGTTGTGGGGCAATCTCTGGCAACCAAGCTGGATCAACTTTACTAGCGCCCTGTAATAAGTTGAGAGTCTTAGGCCCTCGCTTGGTATTAATTTGAAGATCAAACGGAGTCGCCACCAATATATCACTACTACAAACACTACTACTTGATAGTTCACGATTTGAATCTTCTAAGGCAGAGTCATAGCTACCAGCATAGTGATGAACCCACACCTGATCAATTAGTCCAGCGGCTATACACTTCAGTACAGCCTCTCTGTCTTCTGGCGTTAGTTCTTGAGTGCCGTCAGCACGCAACCCCAACCGACTACGTATTTCCCTAATGCTCTGTTTTGCCGATGATACGTTCTTGCCCAAAATGTCATATTCTGACCATTTTTTATCAACACTACTCAATGCACGCAGTACATCACGCTGAGCCAAAAAGTCTGAATCTACTTCCTTTGTAAGTCGTTGCCAAGCAACATTATATTTACCGTTTTTGACAATTCCACCAGCCTGCTGAATACCAATACACTCCACCAAAGCTGATTGTACGTGCTTTGGATATTTGTGAGACTCAACAACCATACGTGCTAGATGAGTTTCTAGAGGCAACCGATCCATCTTACGGCCTATATCAGTCAGTTCCTGATTTTCGGTCAAGGCACCCAATGTCCTAAGACGTAATTTAGCCTGTGCAATATCACCCCTATCAGGCTGATGAAAGAAATCCATTGATTCCATGTCAAAATTACTAGCCGCCAATCGCAACATAGTTCGATCCAGTCGAGTGCGTAATATCTCGGGTGTTGGATGTGCTTCGCGCTCCTCAAACGCCACCGCAGTGCCAATGTTTTTCAAACTTGCCAACACATACTCTCCAGGCTTGGTCCTTCCAGCCCTACCAGCTCGTTGCAAACAATCCGCTTGACTGATAGGTGCCATAAATAACCCCTCAACACCTTTGCGCTCTTCGGTACGCCTCTCTAATCCACTGTCTACCACAGCATCTATATCCTCTATAGTAATGCTAGTCTGAGCTACATTAGTAGCTAGTACAATCTTACCGCCACCGTGCTTCATGAACGCCTTGCGCTGTTCCTCTGCCGACAACTGACCGTGCAAAGGTATAATTGGTACACTAACACCACGGCTCCGGAGATCTCTCTCGACATCATCAATTTCTTTTTTGCCCGGCAAGAAGACAAGCGTATTTTTGCCTTGCTGTGCCATAGCAACGGTCTCGTCAACCAAATCCCCACCCTCCCGTCTAGCAACATCAAAGGTTCTACCCGGTACTTCTATAACAGGGGTTTGATTACCAAAATACTGACTCAGAGCCTCGCTCTCTAGCGTTGCACTCATGGTCACTATTTTAATCTGCTCTTTTTTGGCCCATGCTAGTAGCACTTCAATATTCGTATTCCATTCATGTACTTCGTCTACTACTAGAACTTTCTCTCGCTCGACCCGATCTTCCCGACCTGCCAAAGACCGCACGACCTGTAATCCATCAGTACAAAAAGTGATATCCGCATCCGCTGGACCAGATTTTTCTTTGGCCGTTCTATAGGCAACCGATATTGAATCGTCCGCTTCTTCTGCAACACGTTCGGCCACCGTTCGAGCAGCCATAACTCGTGGCTGAGTCACTATCACTTCATAGCCAGCCTCAGCTAACATCTGTGGCACCTGCGTACTTTTGCCAGCGCCTGTTTCAGCAGTAATAACTGTTGCCTGATTAGATTCTACCGCATCAATAATTCGTTCTCGATAGGCCATAATTGGCAATTCTAGACCATCTAATATAACGTCCAGATTATCTATCGGCTTATTATAATTATCCTGTTGCGTATTCCCTGTTGTCATAAATTTCTACTTATAATACCTGTTATTGATTACTGTTTCGTCGTTTTCGACTCATCAGAGGTGATACACATCACCTGACAGTTTGGGGTGTTGAATTTTGAGCAAAGCCCAAACACACCCCGTAGAGCACGGACATATATTAAAGAGGGGTCCGATTACCTCTAGTTCCTAACAAATTATTCAGTCCCTTATCCTTGGCTGATAGAATTATCAGTTCTTTCCTGAACCTAAAATTCATTTCACCAAGGCCGTAGACCTTACACCATAGTGTTAGCTATGGGCTTCCTCCTGCCTGTTAGCCAGACATGTCATATCACTATGACCTTTACCTCCGAGGGAGAGATAAGTTCAACCGAGCTCACTAGTTGCGTGCCAAAGCACAGCACCCAATGATTCGCCCGTCGGCATCCCTCACGGGTCCGCTCGTTGTGAGCAGATCGTGGGTGGGACGCCCCTGGGCGCGAGCCGCCGACACCGTGATGAAACTCACGATATAGGCAATTCCCTCGGTTGGCACGGGCAAGTCTTCGACTTCGCCAAACACCGTCTTGACGACGGGTACGGCAAAACCATCGACCATCACCGCTCCGACCTGATGGTCAGATTGACGTGCCCTTGCCACTCCACCACTCGGAGCGATCGTCGCCACGACATCATCGTCAGCAACAATCATCACCGCATGGGGAGTGAGGTTCACCAATTCCATTTTCACCTCCTTTTTAGTTGGCGAGCGTCTGTGGTTCCGGGACTTCCGGCAGACAGGAAAAGGTTGGAGTAAGTTACTCCACTAGGTGAATCAAGGGCGCATTGAACAAGACTACTAAGGCAGTCTACATATCATGGACACTAATATCAGCTAGTGGAATAACCCACTCTTTTACAGATATAAATTTAATGTACAGACCATCACATCCTAGCGATAGCCTTAGGTCCCGGTCAGTCGGTTCAGGACTTAAGGCTGGTCAATTCGGTCAGCAAAGCCTCTCTATAAGCCTTACTAATTAACCACGCCTGTCTTTCTAAAATCATCGATACTCTGCCTATCCATCACCAATAATCTACAATTATCAAGCTGGGAGGAGCAAGCTTTTAGCTTATGGCTCAACTGCCTAGATGTACGAGTGCTCTAGTTCTCGTATCAACAGCTCTATCTAGAATCTATGTCTAGATCAATCTATTTAGATTCTTGGTAAGTAGGTCAAGTTGTCAATGTAATCGTTCTCAAAATGCCTCTCATTCATCGAACTGTATACATCATACCGTAAATGTTTAAAAATGTCAATAATGTTATACGATATTCTCACTCAACAGGGGTAATTACATACTACTTTTTGTCAAAAGCTCGTTGACAAAATAATATTTTTTTGCTAATATAGTCAATATGACCCCCGAATTACTAGAAAACATCGGTCTCAACCATTCTCAAGCAAAGGCATATTTGGTATTAATCGAATCTGGTGCACTCACCCCTACCGAACTAGCCAACAAGATATTACAAAAACGCACTACTACCTATATGATAATGAATCAACTAGAAACACTAGGCTTGGTAGAAAAAACAACTAAGGGCACCAAAACCGCCTATGAAGCCACCAATCCCATCGCCCTAGAAAAACTATCTGAGTCACGACGCAAACAACTGCATCAAGCCGAAACCAGGGTTAAGCAAGCCATGCCCGCCCTACTCAGTTATTACTACTCCATTACAGAAAAACCAGGTATCAGGCTAGTTCAAGGCGTAGAAGGACTAAAGGACATTTATGCCGATACTTTGCGCGCTAAACAAGATATCTACTTCTTACGAACACCAGCGGATGTAGCAAAAATAGATCAAGAATATTTTGATAAATACCGTCAAAAACGTGCTACGCTAGGCATAAAGACCTATGCCTTTACACCAGACACGGCACACAGCAGAGCTAGTTCCAATGACGACGAAAAGTTTCACATACAGCGACAATGGATTAGCTCAGATATATATAGCGCGCCTGTAGAAATCGATGTCTACGGAGACAAGACCGCTCTACTTAGCTTTGGTGAAGATATAATTGGCGTTATCATACAAAGCCCAACTATCGCCGAGGCGATGAAACAACTCATCAGTAACCTCCCTAAGTAGCTATCCCTGAGATCATTCAAAATTAGACAAATACCGATGAATCTCTGCATCAGATTGTACAAACGAACCAACATAAGCTATAAATCTATCTATCTGGTCTTCAGATATGCCAGCAAATCTTTCTGTAAAATGGCTTCCCTCCGACCTGTGCCGAGCCAATATCTTACCAATCAAATCTCCTGGACGTGCAAAATCATCACCAACCCTAGGATCACGACCAATATCCAAGCTAAATCCCGTCGGAGACTTCGGGTCTTTATCTAGACGAATAGACAAATCTGCGGCATCAATAAATCTAGTATCGACCTGAACAGATTGATTATAACGATGAGCAGATTGTTCATTGCTGTGTGTAAATGCAAACTCAACTCTCTTTGCTGGTTCAACATCTACCCTCAATGTACCGCCATAATGATACTCATCAGGATAGAGGCCATCCTCAAGATCTGGCTCACTTTCAAATTCTGTCTCGTCGCCAGCGTACCTCCAAGTTTCATAACAACCAGCGTAAACTGCTTTTGTTCTACCATTAGTACGCATGGTGTAATCTGTCATACCAAACAAATAAGTACTCTGCTCGACAATACTTTCCTCTCCACTTACAAACCCCATAGATACAACTAATATGTTCATAAGCGCGGTCAAATCACGCATAGCCACCACTGATTCACTCGTTGAATCGACATGCACATCAACATTCAACTCACTCCGTGCCGCCGATTCTATGATGTCATAGGCTTCTCTCAGTGACCCACCTATCGCCATACCAATCTGAGGCTCAATACCAGCAAAACAATGCTCCAATATCGACACCGCTCGTCTCCCAGTCAAGCCTAGCTCATCTACTATACTGGACTCATGGTCAAGTCGTGCCCCTTCTCGATCAATAGCAGGATAAACAACCCTCGCCTTCTCCCGAGAAGTAAACATGTACGGATATTTTTGCATCACACATGCAACCTCTACATCTGCGATTGCTGCCGAATCTTGCCCTAAATCCCGACTATCTGTGTCTGTGTTTTCTATAAGTGGAGCGATTTGCTCAATTACATTGCTACGCATTTTTGCATTCTTGAGTTATGGTTTTTTGTTTTAATTGCTTACATCTTTAATATAGCACAAAATTTGTTTAAAGTCAATTCCGTGTGTTCCGTTGCACGTTTGCATCGACTAGCGATTGTACCCCAATGATTAGCGTCTCAGGCTGTAAAACTGTCTATTTCGGTGGTTATCTGCTCTAGGCGTCGCTCGGCGTCAGTTAATTGTTGTTTAGTTTCGGCCACCAGAGCCTGCGGGGCATTATCAACGTATGATTTATTGCCTAATCGTGCACGCAATCTCTCTACAGACAAGACTTCTTCTGTCTGCCTCTGCTCTAATTTGCCCAAATAGCCCTTAGCTACTTCTTCGGTTACAAAAACAGAGGCTACTTGATTGGTCTTGCTGAGTCTAATGCCAGAAATTTCACCAACAACTGTGGCTGACTCCAAATTAGCTAGTTTCTTGATCTGCTCTAGGTTAGACTCGATCAAATCAGATGCCTGATATTGCAGAATCGGCTTACTGATACCTAGGTTCTTAGCTACTGCCCTCACCTCAGATACAATGCACTTAATATCCTCGAACGAGTCAGCCCTGTCGGCATCACACTTTAACACCTTAGGCCAATGTGCAACCGCCAACATTGAGTCATTCTCCCACTTGAGCGTCTGCCAAATAGTTTCAGTCGTAAAGGGCATAAACGGATGCGCTAGCTTGAGTATCACCTCTAACCCATATGCAAGTACCGAATAGTTTGGTTCTACCTTATTTGCCTCTAGGTACCAGCCAGCGAAATCATCCCAAATTGTGTGATAAACAGTTTCATAAGCCTCAGCAAACATGTATCCCTCGATATCGTTAGATACACTCTCGATAGCATGATTTAATCTAGTAACAATCCAATGATCGGCCAAAGACACGAACTTAGATGACTTACGAGCATGATAGTCGTCACCGATGACACCCTCGATATATCGAGCGATATTCCAGACCTTGTTACAAAAATTACGACCAGCGTCCACTTTGCTTGGAGCAAAAGCTGCACTATAACCAGCACTTCGACCAGCTAACATACCCATCCGCAGAGCGTCTGAACCGTGTGTGGCCAAAATCTCGTTAGGATCAATGACATTACCAAGACTCTTACTCATCTTCTTGCCATCCTCAGCCCGAACCATACCATGCAAATACACATCTCGAAACGGAATCTCACCCGTTACATAGATACCGAGTACAATCATACGAGCCACCCATTGATAAAGAATATCTACACCTGTTTCCATGACAGAATTTGGATAATACTTTGAAAAATCATCTCCTTTTGGATAACCAGTCGTGACAAAAGGCCATTGACCACTGGTGAACCAAGTGTCAAACACGTCTGGATCACGTCGATAAGTCTTGCCATCAACCTGTATAGTTTCTTGATCTACCCTATCGTCAAAAATCCAATCATCAATATCTTCGGTATTCTGAAAAGCTGGTATAGAAACGCCCCATACAATTTGACGACTAATATTCCAATCCTTGACATTCTCTAGATAGGTAATCACCTGATCACGCTTGGCCGTGGGATAAAAACGAACCTTGTCAGCCCTCAGAGCTTCGATTGCCGGCTTTGCCAATGTCTTCATGTCGATAAACCACTGATCGCGCACCAACGGCTGAATAATCGTGCCACATTTATAACAATGCCCTACCCTATGACTATGTTCCTCAATCTTCTCTAATAAACCTAGCTCTTCTAGCTCATCCACGATCCGTTTGCGACCTTCGTCTATTGTCAAATCATGATACCTAGCGGGTGCTTCTAATCCAAGCAAACCATATTCGGTAATAACCTGTACCAGAGGTAAATCATGACGTCTAGCTACCTCAAAATCATTTGGATCATGGGCAGGAGTAATCTTGACGGCGCCAGTCCCAAAACTCGTATCTACCATTTCGTCAGCCACTATAGAAATATGACGTTCGGTGAGTGGCAGAGCTACTTGCCTGCCAATCAAATGTTTGAGTGATTCATCATCAGGATGGACAGCCACAGCCACATCACCCAGCATCGTCTCTGGTCTAGTTGTAGCAATAAGCACAAAATCTTCCGACAAATCATCACCCTCTGATACAAGCGGAAACTTGATAAAGTACATTTTACCCGGCTCATCTTTGTACTCTACCTCTATATCAGCAAAGGCCGTACCATGAAATGTACAAAAATTAACCAATCTCTCACCCCTGTAAACCAAACCATCGTTCCATAAACGCTTGAATGTTTCATAAGCTGTATTAACCACCTTATCATCAAGAGTGAAAGCAAATTTGCTCCAGTCACAACTACTGCCCAGGGTGCGAAAAATATCATAAAACCCTTGTTTGTTATCCTGTACAAAGCTGTAGATGCCATCGTATAGCTCTTGTCTAGAGTAATCAAATCGACTCTTGCCTTCTTTGGCCAAGTGCTTTTCGTAAACAACCTGCGTCTCGAAACCAGCATGATCAGCACCTGGTATCCAAGCCACGTCCCTGTCCTGCAGTCTGTAGTACCTAGCCAGAACGTCCTGTATGCTAAACATCAACGCATGGCCAATATGCAAGTTCGCATTAGCATTCGGCGGTGGCATAACCATCGAAAATGGCTCACCCTTACCCTTTGCTTCAAACGCCCCGCTCTGCTCCCATAATTGATAAATATCCTTCTCGTACTGACTTGGTTCATAGTTTTTTGGCAAATTCATATGTCCATAATTATACCACCTCTGTTATAACTACCAAAGTAAAATCTAGCACACATCAGTTGCAAATTAATTGATTAACTATCACTTCTCTTTTGACGCAGTACTTCTACCCATATTTCTAGTCTAACACCCGGACAATTGCCGTTCATACAAGCATCAAATAACGACCCCAACATTAAACGAGTTGATACAGTACTGAGATTATCAGGGTCACTGACCTGCTCGACAAAACAATCCTCTATCACTAAATTCAGTGGCATGACGCAACTTTCAGCGTCACTTGTACAGTTTCGATTAACTTCAAAGATATCGTATTCCATACCAATACCCTAAATCAATAGCTTAAAATCCGCAATCTTTCATATGAAAGTAATAGCTAATAATTACATGGAGAGGTTTGGCTGGATGGCTAGTTTATAGGGGTCATCAGCTGGACGACCTCTAGTAGCCGTAAAAGCGGCCAAAGTAGCAATCATCGCACCATTGTCGGTCATAAGCTTGGCGTCCTGATAATGCACCTCTATTGGCAACCTGTCAGCTAACTGACGTCTAAGTTCTGGACTAGAAGCCACACCGCCGCCAATCACCACCGAAGCAGGTGAGTACTCATCAAAGGCCATTACCGTCTTATCTACGACAGTTTCTATCGCCACACGCTGAAATACGGCAGATATATCGGCCTTCTGAGCTTCGGAGAGGCTGTCTGGGAGCATTTTGGAGGGAAAGGTGAAGTCTTTACCGCACATCTCCTGAGCATGCCGTAGAACGGCTGTCTTGAGCCCAGAGAACGAAAAGTCATATTTACCTTCCATACGAGCCTTTGGCAAATTAAATGCAAAAGCATCACCATCTAGGGCTTTTTTACTAACCGATGGACCACCAGGGTAGGGCAAGCCTGTAATTTTGGCCACTTTGTCAAAAGCTTCACCGACAGCATCATCCTGAGTACGACCTAGCAAGGTATAATCAAAATGGTCACGCCATAGCACCAGCTGACTATGTCCACCACTGACAATCAACCCAAGCATAGGAAATACCGGCTGAGAATTAGGCAATGTGTAATCTGCAAGCAGTGGAGTAGACAGGGAATTGATAAAATTCGCATAAATATGACCTTCGACGTGATTGACTCCGTACAGAGGCTTATTTTTATTGATAGCCAGTGTCCTAGCCGTCATAACACCAACCAACAACGAGCCGCCCAAGCCAGCGCCTTTTGTCACAGCAATAGCCCCTATATCATCCCAATCAACTGACTGCACAGCTTCGTCGATCACCGGCATAATAGACTCTATGTGGCTCCGAGCAGCAATCTCTGGCACCACTCCCCCAAACTGCGCATGCAAATCCATGCTGCTGGCCACAACATTAGTAATCAGCCGGCAATTATCCGCACCATCAATCTCCACGACAGAAGCGGCCGTTTCATCGCAACTTGACTCTATCCCAAGTACTTTCATCGCTACAATTATACCAGACACTTTAGATGACAGATAGGCAAGGGCAGTGGTCTAGCGTATAGTATGTAGTATGAATCCACGAAAAATCGTCAAAAAACTCTTTCCCAAGCAAGTGTTCCAAAAGATAGAGCCCTATGGTCACATGGCAGAGGCTATGATCGCCCAAGCAAAGTATCATTTTCCAGCCAAAAACATCAACGTAGTAGGTATAACTGGTACAGATGGTAAAACCACCACCTGCAGTCTTGTTGCATCGGTTCTGAGGGCTGGCGGTTATAGAGTTGGTGTGCTTACGACCGCCTACATTGATTATGGCGATGGGCGAGGAGAGCAAACCAACATCACCAACCTAACCACTGGCAACGCTTTTGCTCTCAACAGAATCATCTCTCAGATGAGAGCCAACCAAGTCGACTGGATAGTACTAGAAACCTCCAGCCATGCTCTCAATCAACACCGTATATGGGGTATACCTATCACCATTGCTATCATGACTAATATGAGCCAAGAACACTTAGATTATCACGGCACATTTACCAACTACCAACGTGCCAAAGAGATACTATTCAAGATGTGCAATCGCAACAAACACGGCTTACAAACAGGTGTTGTCAATGCCGATGATGCCACTGCTGACAGCTTTGCCAAAAGAATCAAAAACTCAATCTCATATGGCATCAACAAGGGTGAGCTACGTGCCCAGGATCTCATAACCGACCTAAACGGCAACAGATTTAACGTGAAGACCGATAAACTCGACCATGCTTTTAGCACTCATCTTTTGGGTAGATTCAACACCTACAACGCACTATCCGCCATCGCCACAGGCAAAGTCTTAGGCCTTAGTCCAGAAGTTATACAGAGAGGACTTGATACCGTACAGAGCGTAGAAGGGCGCATGATGCCACTAGATGTTGGTCAACCCTACAAAGTACTCATAGACTACGCCGTAACACCGGGGGCTTTAGAAAGCGTTCTTGGCACAATACGCGACATAGCAGGCAAGGGAAAGGTTCATATAGTCTTTGGGGCTACAGGTGATAGAGACAAGACCAAACGCCCCGCCATGGGAGAGGTTACCTCAAGACTAGCCGATAAAGTCTACCTTACAGATGACGAAACATACACAGAAGATGCCAGTAGTATCCAAAGCCAAGTATTATCTGGTGCATCAACCAAGAATAAACACAAAATTATCCAATTTGATGACCGCCAAGATGCCATTGCCAGTGCTATATCCAGCGCCAGAGCAGGGGATATAATCGTAATTTCTGGCATAGGTCATCAAACAACTCGAAATATGGGTGGCAAGAAGATCAAATGGAGCGACTTAGAAATCACCAAACAACTCCTTCAAAAATCCCTTGAATCCAAAGCATAAGGTATAAAGTATAATCAATAACCTAATTATAAAATATAAATAAGTTAAATAGTTGCAAAAAGAAAATATGCGTTGTTTTATCTACTAGGAAATCTAGGATTAAACAACGCATCTTACGTCAATATTGGCTGAGACAGATCCAATCAAACATAGATATCTTCGCTGAAGGGGCACCTTTGTGTGCAATACATTGCGGTCGACGCCGTTGGCGACACACAAAAAAATACACAAAGGTAGCCCTCCCCCCAGCGATCTTGACTACTTACGTCGTGATTGAGCGACGTTCTTGTAACGAGGCTTTTGCTTCGCTACGCCCACACCAGCAGGGTGCGCCTGACGCGAACGCTGACTCTCGCGATACAGAGTGGTCGCGAAATCGCATGCAGCCGCAATAACGTTGTAGCATTTCTCACTATCACTCCCGACAGGAAAGCTGAAGTACACCTCCCCACAAACCATGACCTCCACGGTCACGCCAGTGCGTCGCTGACAACGAACAACTGCATCAGGAATGAATTCCTTCACCCCCAGGACACCTTTGTCCTCGATGGATACGTGCACACGATTGTGAAGGACATAGCCCACAATCGGGATCAGTCGCCCTTGAGCAACGATGTTTTTGTTAATATCTTGCATCACTCTCCTTAAGAGTGTTTGTCTGCCAATATGACCATAACATTCAATCATATTTATACTAAAAAAGCAACCTTTATCATCAAAATATAAATTATATGGTATAATACACATACAATGTCAAGCTACGAACGATCGAATCCAGAAAATCCAACCGATGCAGAAATTTTCCATGAACTAATGCAAGAAGCCAAATTTTTAGTCGACGGCGCAGTACATGAATCCGCTAGGCACAAATACGACCAACGAATCCCCGAAGATAACATAAAAGAGACCGTCGTGGAATACCTAGGTATTGATAATATGCTAATCTCTGACTTACTGCTACTAGAGACTCTCGTAACTCAACACGGTCGCAAAACAGAAGGCAACGAAGCCATACACGTCTATGCCGTCCCTCTTCTACACTCTGATGCTGTCAAATCAGAGGTCGTAGATAGATATCACCAAAACAGAGAAGAAGAATTATACAACCAACAAACTTTCTATATTGAACACATCCTACCTAATAAGATGGGTTCGATATATAGCAGAATAGATTACAATGGGCTTTATCCGTTACAGCCAGTTGGCAATGAAGAATCTCAACCAGCAAAGGATCCAGACAGCTTCACGGTTGATACGATAATCAACACCCGTCAACAAGCCCCACCAATAGACACCAACTACGCCAGAGAGCTACTAGACAAGCTCCGTGATTGGCCAATGACACCCCTCAACTAGATAAATCAAAAAACTCTTGACCAAAAATTAGCACTCACGTATCATGAGTGCTGAAACATTGATGTTATTTGCGAGAAATATCAATGTCCAGACATTAAAAGGAGGATTTATTTTATGAGCGTTCCCATCAACCCACTGCGCGACTATGTAGTATGTGTCCGTGAAGAGAAGAAAGAGCTAAAAACCAAGAGTGGATTACTAATAGCTCCGACCGTATCTGATGAAGACACCACCCTCAAGGTCGTAGCCGTCGGTAAAGACGTCAAACAAGTCAAAGAAGGTGATCGAATTATTGCCAAAAGCTACTCACAAACAGATGCCAAACTAGAGTTTGGCGGTGAGCAATATCAGCTTCTCAAAGAAGAAGACATTTTAGCAACCGTCAAATAGCAGACCAATAACCATAATAACCCTACAGAAAGGAATCAAATGAGTAAGAAAGTTTTTTATGATGAAGATGCCCGTAGAAGAGTACTAGAGGGTGCACGTATACTCTATGAAGCAGTCAAGACAACCATGGGACCAAAAGGTCGCAATGTCGTCATTAGCAAGGCCTACGGCGCTCCAACCGTTACCCACGATGGAGTTACGGTGGCTAAGGGTGTAGATATAGCTGATGTGGACGACGAAACACTAGGCTACAAAGTCGGTGCCGAGCTAATCAAGCAAGCCGCCAACAAAATGAATGATGTTGCCGGAGACGGTACTACAACAGTGACCGTATTGACCTATCACATCCTCAGTGAAGCCAACAAGCTTATTGCCGCCGGTCACAACCCAATGTTATTACGCAAAGGACTAGAGGCAGCTGCCCAAGACATAATCAAGAAGCTTGACAGCGTCAAAGAAGATATTGCAGGCGATTCAAAGCGTGTAGCCGAAGTTGCCACCATATCTGCTGGCGATGCCGAAATTGGCAAGTTAATCGCCGATGTAATAGAAAAAGTCGGCAAAGACGGTGTAGTAACAGTCGAAGAAGGTCAAGGATTAGCCCTAGAAAGCGAAGTTGTAGAAGGCTTCACGTTCGACCGTGGCTTCCTCAGTCCATACATGGTGTCAGATACTGCTCGTATGGAGGCCGTTATCGACAAGCCCCATATTATCGTCACCGAAAAGAAAATCAGTTCACTCCAGGAATTTTTGCCTGTACTCGAAAAAATTGCACAAACTGGCAAAAAAGAAATCCTCATCATTGCCGAAGACATAGAAGGCGAAGCTCTAGCCACGCTCGTTCTTAACAAACTTAAGGGCGTTCTAAATGTTGTCGCCGTCAAAGCACCATCATTTGGTGATCGACGCAAAGATATCCTACAAGACATTGCTATCCTAACTGGTGGTACTTATATCGATGCCGATCAACCATTTGAAAACGTCGACCTATCCGACATCGGATCAGCTCGCAAAGTAATCGTTACCAAAGACGAGACCACCATTATCGAAGGAGCTGGTTCAGTTGCCGAAGTAACAAATCGTATCGCCCAAATCACTACACAGATAGCCAACACCACTTCTGAATACGACAAAGAAAACTACGAGAAGCGCAGAGCCGCCCTTAACGGTAAGGTTGCTGTTATCAAAGTAGGCGGTGCAACAGAAACCGAAATCGAAGAAGAGAAGTTCCGTGTCGACGATGCTGTCGCAGCCGTCAAGGCAGCCCTAGATGAAGGTATCGTACCTGGTGGTGGTGTCACACTCATTAACGTATCAAGCGCAATTAAGTCCGACGATAAAAACGACCCAACTATCGAAGCTGGCAAAAAACTACTCGTCAACGCCTTGGAGCAACCGTTTAGAGTGCTCATGACCAACGCCGGTCTCAATGCCGATGAATGGTTACCACAGGTCAAAAAGGCCAAGGTAGGGCAGGGCGTCAACGTTAATGACCCAACCAAACTAGTCGACCTAAAGGCCACGGGTGTAGTTGACCCAGCCAGAGTAACCAAAGAAGCTGTCCAAAACGCCTCCAGCATCGCAGGAACGGCCATAACTATGGGCGCACTAGTAGTCGATGTCCCAGAGGCCGAGCCAGTTGCTGCCGGCGGCATGGGTGGCGGTATGCCCGGCATGGGTATGATGTAAGCCGTAGTCAGCTAACAATCACCCACCAAAGACATACCAAAATCATCACGCAACAATAAAAACACCGCCTCATTCCGGGGCGGTGTTTTAGGATGTGCGGACCTCTCAATTTATAAAAACGATTTAGGAACGCGCGCCGTTACCACCACCGCCATACTCATTACTATTGCCGTCAGTTACTTCATTACCAACCTTCAAGACACCATTAGCATCGGTGAAAGGAGATTGTCTCACTATAGCCTCTACAGCTTCGGACCTTGCCCTTAAGTCTTCTTGCTTCATTTCTTCCAAAGTATCCAAATCCGCCTGTGAAGCATCTTCACTCAACTCTTCATATACCTCCTGTGTCTCAGGAGGTAGGTCAGGTCCGAATTCCTCGTGAGATGGTAGTTGTAATAATTCTTTTTGCATTGTTTATATTCCTTTTTATTTGTTGATTGTTTAATTTTTATAATTAACATCTGTATTATAGCAAAATATATACATTTTGTCAATAATAACGTAATAATTAATAGTCGCTAGTTCTGTTCTTTATCTCTGCATCGCCCAAGGTCAAAATAAGAGACCCGAGGAGATTGTTCATGGTCATAATCCTCTCAGCATCTTGCGCTACACTCGGCTGATTTAGGAGCTCAAGACTAACCAATACGCCATTCTCGAAGTAATCTCTATCGAACTTGCGCTTGAGCTCTTCTAGTTCATCGCTCCGCTCGACCAACCAAGTACGAATCTTGTGGCCATCATAGTCATTTGGTTGTAAGTACTCACTCATTATTAAGTATTATATCATAGTAGTTGTGAAAAAGCAAAGGCTTTATTGGTTTTTGTCAATTTTGTTGCCAATAGTGCCAAAATGTAGTAGAATGTACATAAGTAGAGTTTTAGGAGTTATCATATCAATGGGATTATTTAATCGCAAACGTACTAATTCATCAGTATTACCAGAGCTAGATCAGTATTATGACGGTCAAAAACGTGACAAAACGGGCCTAGCATGGTTACTAGCGGCTATTTCTGTAGCTATAGTTGTATTGTTTTTTATAATTCTATTCCTTGCAGGCAAATGGGCTTATCGAGAACTCACAGGTGCCAACGACAATACGGGGGAGTCAAGTCAAGTAGCAGACTCGAACTCTGACGAGTCGCTTAGCTTCGATGGCCTATCTACAAACAACACCACAGACAGTGATAATGGTGATAATGCGGACGATACAGCAGATGCAGATGACACCAACTCGTCACAGGATGGCGATACCACCTCAGAAGACACCAGCGATCAATCAACTACGGATGAAGAGTTAGAACCAGAGGGCCGAGTAGATGCACCAGCTAGCACTACTACACCCAGTGGTCCAAACACCCCTTATGTCCCGATCACAGGCGATAACGAAGCATTGCCAAATACGGGTGCAGAGGGCATTCTAGCTTTGTTTATAGTAGCCTCGACTATAGCAGGTTGCACACATTACGTTTTGAGCACAAAAAACAATCGTCTCTAGCACTACAGAAACCATCAATCTATCTGTTTACCGACCAAAACCTCAAAATAACACCTTTTGAAGGCAATATTAACTGCAGTTTGCCAATGAATAATAGTATGGCTAACCGTGTTGAGTCAGATAGTTAATCTCGTTGATGATATCGAGTAAAGCCTGAGCCTTGGCTTTTTCGTCGGCGATATTCTGAGCAGCTTCATAAGCTTCTTTGATAAGTGACTTATCTTCTGTAGACTGCAGAAGCATCATAGTAGTATGAAACTTTTCTTCTGGAGTTTGTTCCAACAGGCTAATTAACGGTGATAGCTGTTGTAAGGCTTGATCCTTGATGCTGGTAATATCGTCCGTGGAGCTATCGATACCTAAGCTAGAGCTAGGCGTTGCTAAAACTGGACTGGAACTAAAATCAGAAGACGCAGAGGTCTCAGAACCAAAATTAGCTAGCGCGCTAGTAGCAAGCTCGATACTTTCCGAATCGGCAGTATCCTCGCTGTCCGTAGAGGAAACTTGTGCAATATCTTCAACAGCATCGCCACTATCTGAGGCTAGCACCGGAACATCAGATGTAACTACATCGTTGTTTGTCGTAGTTTTTTTAGCGTAATCATATGAGGCATCAATAGTGGTATCCTGAACAACATCTGCCTGCTCATCAACAATTGTAGTCGTAACAGTATCTGGGGCATCTGTTGACTTCACAGGGCCTTGAGTCGACTCAACGTCGATAATATCGGATTCAGGCAGATCTGGAGCCGATGTAGGCACAGAACTAGGGATATTTATAACAGGTGACACAGATTCGTTGGTAGTACTGGGCGTAACATCTACTACAGGCAGATCTGGTTGAGGAGTTGCTGTTGATGCGCCTAAATCAGTTGCGACCAACTGCTGGTCGGTGCTGTCATCGCTACCAAAAATAGAAGGAGACGCACCCGCTACACCGGCATCGGGATGAATCGTACTCGTACTATTGTCATCATGTTGCTTGTTATTGAATATTCCCACCTCTGTCCACCTCCAAGGATGTTTTATGTAATTAACGATTTACTTTATAATAACATAAGCTTTTAAAATAGTAGAGGAATTTATCAAAAAATGCTTGACGACCTAAAATATATTCACGAAAAAGATGGCCAAGACGCACTGGGGATTGCCAAAAAACAATGGGAGCAACTAGCCTACGGCTTTGACATTGGTGATTGGCAAATCAACCATGTGACTAATGTTGTCTTCGCTGGAATGGGCGGTTCAGCACTAGCGGCGCTCTTAGCTCAATCATGGCCAGGTTTTGAAATACCGTTTGAAATATCCAGAGACTATTCAATCCCAAGTTACGTATCTGACACAACGCTTTTTATAGCCTCTAGCTATTCTGGTAATACCGAAGAAACTATCGAAGCAATTGGCCTCGCACAAGCAAAAGGCGCTCAAATAGCCGTCATCACTGCCGGTGGACAGCTCCAAACAATCGCACAAGACAACAATTTGCCGTTAGCACTACTACCAAGTGGTATACAACCAAGATTTGCCACCCTCTATAGCTTTAAGGCGTTAATAACAATTCTAGAACACGCCAATTTGCTAGACAAAACCGAGGCCAGCAAAGAACTCGCTAGAGCAGGGGAGTTTTTGCACAATGTCATCGCCAAATGGAGGCCTGATGTCAGAACTGATCAAAATCTAGCCAAACAATTAGCCCTAGAGCTGTCTGGAAGCACCCCGGTTGTTTATGCTGGACCCAAGCTATTCCCAACAGCCTACAAGTGGAAAATTAGCTTCAACGAAAACGCCAAAAACGTTGCTTGGTGTAATCAGTTTCCAGAATTCAATCATAACGAATTTCTAGGTTGGAGTTCGCATCCTATTGATAAACCATACAAAATAATCCAACTCGTCAGCCACCTGGAACATGAACGTGTACAAAAACGGTTCGAGGTGAGTAACAAATTACTCAGTGGGCGCTGGCCGCATCCGTTGACTGTAGAAATTCAGGGCAGTGACATATTTGAGCAATTACTTTATGCTGTGGCACTGGGTGATTTTGTGTCATTATATTTGGCCCTGTTGAACGGTCTCAATCCAACCCCTGTCGACCTAATAGAAAAGTTCAAAACCGACCTGAACAACTAGACATCCATCTAGCATATACCCTCAGGCTTCAGAACCACTGATACAATTCATATAGCGACCACTCTATTCATGATGCACTATTTTGTGTAACGACAAAGATAGAAGATAATTATTCATTTATAGATACCTCGCATTACCATAATCAACCTACCTCAAGACACCTCCCCTTGGGAGTATGCTTAATCACGAATCGCAGCCATCTGCCAGTAATCTTCAAATATAGCTCGTTGCATATCGGCAAAATATTTGCTAACTATCTCGGCGCCAACCTTCTTGCCCGCCTGCCAATTATATATGCTAACTGTGTCATTATAAATGCAAAGCTGTTGTGATATTGGTATAACCTCTTTATCTAAAAAACGACGATTGTATGATTGCTCTACAAAGGCAATGTTTTTTGTAAATTGGTTTGGTTTTCCTTTGGGGTTAACTATCTCCCTAATAATATAGCCAGCGTCTAAGGTTTTTTGTCGGTGCTTTTCGGCCCAGCGCTGACTGCCTACTAGATCCTGCAAAGTACCATTGGCAAATATCAATATTTCATCTTTTGTCCTCAGCTCATTCCAAAGCATCTGCTTCATGCCATCCACCCCTTCATAAGTATTAACCTCAAAATCACTACTCCCTAATATGGACTTTTGACCATAGATGGTTTGCAACACCGGTATCGTCTCATGTAAGGCACTCTTTTTGACGTCTAGCTTTACCTCCTCAGTTTTGATAGCAATCTCTAAGTTCATAGGATTGTTCGCCACGAGCCTTCTACCAGTGTCATTTTGATTTTCGGCAATCAAACCCCGCTTTTCTAGCTCATCTGCAATCCTATACACCTTAGTGCGATTCACACCAGTTTTGCGGGCAACCTCTAGATGACTCATTGATTCTTTAAGTAACGCAAGGTACACCTTGCCCTCATCGGCCGAAAGTCCTAGTCTGTAAAGTTGTGATAAAAGATTGTTTGTGTTGTTCAACATAGTGAACAGTTTAGCATTTTTACAATAATATGTCAATATATACAAGTTATGAAAGAATTACAGAATACAATATTAGATCAACACGCTAGGGTGCAATCGGCTGGTGAAAACGGTCATACAGTCTTAAGTGAAGCAAAAGGTGAGATTATGCAGGTTGCGACGCCCGACGCTACACAAGATACTCTTGATAGAACATCTCGTCTTACTAGCCTGAATTATGATACGGTACTATCACGTGCACCAGGCGTGAGAGAGACTGGTTCATTGCCAAGAAGATTAGCAAAGATTACCAAGGGACTACTTGAGTTCTCTCAGAGAAGTGGCCTAATCGTACCCAACCAAGGTTATGTCGGCCTTATCACACTTGACGAAACCGAAAAAGCCAGTGATGTTTTCGGCTTTTCAGCAGTATCAGACCAGCAAATTCAAAAAGAAGACCCGATACAAACTGCCTGTGGCGAAGATTTCTTTTATCCACCAATGATGTGGGCTAAGGCACTATACTCCGAAGCATATAAAAATCGTGGCGAATCACAAAGAGAGTTGGCAGTACATGAATGGATAGCCAAGCTTGTTGGAGAAAATTTATTTCAGGGATCCAAGCCAATCAACGGTGGTCTACTTGGTGCATCTGGATTCATGCCTTCAGGCGGACAAAATGGCATGATGGCAACATTAAAAAGATCACCAAAAAGAAAGGAGCATCTACTAGCAGAGGAAGTTCAAGAATTCCGTGGGTCTGGGCTCATGGATCAAGCTTGTCTAGAAGACATCACACCTCACGGCAACGTTGATAAAACAAGCGTAGCGTTACTTGCTGGTCATATCCTTATGTCTAAAGGTTCATTAAATTAACTTATTTATAGTAAACTATATAGTATGAAAGTTGGTATACAAGAATTAACTGATACTGTACGGCGGGGAGTAGAGAAACTTGGCTATAGTGGTGGTGACGCACAGATTATTACAGACGTACTAATGTATGCACAACTTCGTGGCAACAATCAAGGCATCACAAAAATTGCTACTGGTGGCGTACCAAAGCCCGAAGAACTAGAGACGCTTCAGTTATCGACAGAGAACAAATGCGCAAAACTTATTTCTGGTGGACATGCCATGGTAGCATTAGTCAAAGCTGCCGATATGGCAGTAAAGTTAGCAGAGGAACACGGTGTAGGGATAGTTGCCACAAACCGTTCATTTACTTCATCTGGAGCGCTTGGCTTTTTCTCTAGAAGAATTGCCAAAAGGGGATATATAGGGTTTATCTGTGTGGGTAATGGGTCATTTGCATTTGTTGCGCCAGAAGGCTCCGCCGAGCCAAAGTTTGGTACAAATCCTCTTTCTTACGCCTTTCCTTATAACGGTGGTGAGGTTGTATTTGATAATGCTACAGCAGCAATGGCGTATTTTGGTATTGTAGAGGCCAAGCTCAACGGAGAAAGTCTGTCTGAAGGTATAGGATTTGACAAAGACGGCAACCCAAGCACCGATCCAGGTGCTGTACTAGAGGGCTCTATCTCGACTTTTGCTGGACATAAGGGCTATGGACTATCTTTACTAGTGCAGTTACTTGGTGGTCCGTTTGCAAAGGCTGGTACACCCGGAGTAAACGAAGAGGATGGCTCAGGTAACTTTGTATTAGCTATAGATCCAGGCCTACTTGCTGGTAGAGAGGAATATATGAACCGTGCCACAAAGCTAGTAGAGCAGATAAAATCAGCCAAGCCCCTGCCTGGCAGACAAGTGTACTTACCTGGCGAAAAAGGTGATACCTTAGCAACAAAATGTGAAGAAACTGGTGAAGTTGAAATAGCAGATGCCATTTGGAATGAATTGATTGCGTTTATCGAAAATTAGCTTGAAATAATCGTAAGCATAGATTAAAGAGTTGTATTATTCGTATCTGAGGGATTCTATAGGGTCTTTGCGGGCAGCTTTGATTGCTGGCACTGTACCAAATACTATACCGATACCAGCCGACACACCAACCGTCACGCCCACCGCTCGCCATGTAATAACTGGTACTAAATCGGTCAGTATCGATATCACCACATTACCGCTCATTGCCACCACAACCCCAAAGATGCCACCCAAGACACTTAGTAGTGTCGCCTCTACCATAAACTGACTATATATTTCATGATTGGTTGCACCCAAAGACTTACGCACTCCAATCTCCCTAGTACGCTCAGTGACAGATACGAACATTATATTCATTATCCCTATACCACCGACCAACAGGGCAATACCGGCCACAACTACTACAAAAGAGGTAGCCACCCCAATCGTACTCCTAGCCACCAAATCTACTTCGCTAGATTTCAGGATAGTAAAATCCTCTTGGTTACCATGATTGGCCAATAGCGAAATCTGGATATCATCTATCAGACCGTCTACCTGAGCCGGGTCATTGGATAAAAATAATATCTGATAAATAAACGGTTCGATATCTGTAATACTTCTGGCTGTATCATAGGATATAAAGACCGCTTTATTGAGATCTGTCACGGAACTAAGAGGATTGGTCTTGAACTCATCAAACACGCCCCCAACCACAAAATCATTGTTGCGGATATTAATCAACTTACCCAAGGGAACGTTCTCACCGTACAACTCCTCGGCTACCCGTTTGCCAATGACGACCGAATTTTTACCAGAACCATTACTAAAAAACGATCCATAGGCTACAGCCTGTCCTAATAACTCTGGCAAATCTTCACTGACGGCAATCACCTGAGCCTCTTCGTAGGTACTACCATCGTAATCATAGGGCAGACCAGACAATGTAGATAGTGGTGACACAGCCTTAACCTGTTCACTATTCTTGATAGATTGGTAATCTTTTTCCGACAAACTACCCACACCGAGCGATGCCAAATAATTAATATCTGTGATATTGCCATCGTCATCTCTACGTGCGAGAGAACCAGGCCGAACACTGACAAGATCTGGGTTATTGGCTTGATTAGCCTCAACAATATGACGTCGCAAGCCTTCACTAACAGATACTGTCATAATTACGGATGAAACACCTATGATGATACCAACCATGGTCAGTAAACTGCGAGTTTTGTTATTTCTGATAGACGATACCGCCATTCGGGTATTATCATTGAATAAAATTGAACGCATTATGACTTATCTCCTTGAGATTTAGCCTTATAACCCCGAGAGGCACGCTTAATTTTTTTGGGCTTCTTGGACTTTTTGTCTGAGCGAGTGATATTGGCACGCTCAGGCGCAGGCTTAGCTGGAACTTCTTGCATAAAAGCCGATATACTCTGCAAACGTTCATTGTCATAATCTTTGGCAAGCGCTATGTCTGACTTGGCAAGACTAGGTACTTCGCCTAATTTGGTTTGCTGATCGTGAGTGATAGACCCGTCGACCATATACAGTACTCTGGTAGCGTACCTTGTTAGTTCTGGGTTGTGCGTTACCATCAACACCGTACTACCCGTAGTATGCAATTCAGCCAATATCTCCATGACCACACGACTACTATGACTATCTAGGTTACCAGTAGGTTCATCTGCGATGATGAGGCTAGGATTGTTGACTAACGCCCTAGCGATAGCTACACGCTGTGCTTGACCACCACTAAGAGTCTTGGGATAGTAAAATTCTTTTTCTTTGAGACCAACCCTATCCAGCGCCGCCGATGCTTGTTCTAAGCGTTTGGTAAGCGATACCCCCTTATAGGCAAGGGGTAGGGCGACATTATCTATGGTCGTTAGTTTGGGCAATAAATTAAATGACTGGAAAATAAAGCCAATATGATCACGCCTAGTCTTTGCTAGTCTACCCGGTCTTAGCTTGGATACCAACCGACCGCTAAGGTGATAGGTGCCATGAGTCGGTCTGTCTAGCAGACCGATGATATTTAACAGACTAGATTTACCAGAACCCGACGGACCCATGATGGCCACAAATTCGCCTTTTTCTATCTCTAGGCTGACTTCATCAAGGGCTACGGTGGTAGCATTACCAAAGCCGTATATCCTCGAAACTTCTTCTAGTTTTATAACATTAGACATTACTTTATAGTTTACGAAAAATTTACCCCTATTCATAGGTGTAAAATATACAAAACTTACGATATAATAATATTTGTCTGGAGAGGTGCAGGAGTGGTTGAACTGGCAGTCCTGGAAAGACTGTGAGCCGGCAACGGTTCCGAGGGTTCGAATCCCTCTCTCTCCGCCATAACAAAAATAATCTGTCATCAAGACAGACTTTTTTGTTTTATAGAGCAGGAAAGAAGGCTACTTGGCACGGACAAACACTACAGCGCTGACAGCTTTTGTGCCAGCCCACTTCAGGGCGGTTGACGCAACTTCGATAGTTGCGCCGGTTGTCAGAACATCATCAATAATCATAATATGTCTGTTGGCCACCAAATCTTTATTGATGACCCCAAAACTACCTTTTGGCTGAACAAGTCTCTTGGTCTTAGTAGCACCGACCTATCGTGCCTGACCACT
>JAGQMT010000020.1 GCA_020428565.1 Candidatus Saccharimonadota bacterium
GGTTGGATATGTTGCGTAAAAGGTTTAGTCTAGGGGTTAAGATTTAGGCCGGTTTAGGCTTCTTGGTAGCATTGATTCGACTATTGATGACGAGTACGATGATTGCCGTGACGCCAATGTACACTAGCCATTCTCCCGCGTAGGTATAAGGTGTAATTTGGCTGTTGGATTTGATTTGGATATCCTGTGAATCAATATCAGAGACTTCAGTGATTTTATGGCCGTTGTTATCTAGAGTATAAGCGGTAGCGCCGTTTGCACTCTGTAGTAGGTACCGAGAATTTGCTACTGCCATGAATCTGGACATAGATTGTTGCTGCCAAGCAAATATCTTTGAGTCATTGAAGATGCCGAGAGAGGCTGAATTGGTGAGGATGTTTGCTCCTTGTCTAGTGAGCGAGCGATAATCTTGGGGAGCAATGACACTAGAACAAACGGCAGAACCTATACGGATATTTTCTAGTTGCCATGGCTGCAGTTGTTGATCGCTAGTTATGACGGACTTTGCATAGCGAAAGTAGCGTAGTGTTTCGGCATTGCCAGTGAGGAGTAGTCCGATTTGTGCAAGGTATGGCAAATCTTCGCCGCCGGGTATAGCTCGGTACTTATCTTGATAGCTGGTAATCCCCGTGGTCGTATTGCCGGCTAGTAGACGATTTTCATGTCCGTAACGGTTTGTTTGATAGTTTTGGGTCGAGCCTACGAAGTAGGTTTTGTGGTCGTTTTTTTGCTGGATGCGTTTATCTAGATTGTCGTTGGTAATTTGCTCTAGGCCGTACTCTGGAAAGACGACTAGATCAGCTACGCTGTCTGTGATTGCAGGGATTTGCTCACTAAGTGTTTCGCTAATAATAACAGCATTGATTGTTTGACCATTGGTGTTTCTGTAAGGTAGCCAACCAATAAGACTAATCAATGACAGTAATACGATAGTGGCGAGGCTAAGTTTGTATTGTTTGGTTGTGAGCCAATATATTACCGCCCACCCGAAGCCGGCTAGACCAAATATTCCAATGATTCGACCGCTGAATATCCAGGGTGTATTGATGAGTGGCAGCGACATCGAGCCTAGGGGCAGTAGATTGTCGATTTTTGACTCTGGCCCATACCATAATAATGCTAATCCCCAGGCTACGAGGTAGTCGACGAGAGCAAGTATAGATATTGTACTGATTATTTTTGGTACGGATCTGAATGACTTTATAAGCTTTGTAAGTGTCCTAAAGGCAACAATCATAATAACAGAAGATACTACGACGTTGATGATAAGTGTAGCTACGCCTATGGCTTTGCCTTGCGTGGCTGACCCTGACATAGTCAATGTATCAGTCTGTAGTATCCAGATCCAGGATAGTGTATACCACGCCGGAATAATCCAGAGTGGTGATAGCAATCTGCTGGCAATGGATTTTTTGCGAGCGACCTCATTCTATCTTATTGATAAACCGAGAATTCAGTGATTTGCCAAGATCCATTTAGGTTCTGTAAGGTGGCTATGCCATTAGATGTTTGTCCATCAAGAGTAACGGTACCGGATAGCGATCCGTAGAATGAATTTTGTTGTATCCAAGACGATCTATCGACGATGATGGTAGCTCCGTCGGGTATAAACGATGTGTCGGCCGTAACATGAGGATTGCCTTTAATGCCTTGACTTTCTAATGAGTTGATGATGTTTTGAATTTCATCTGTCAAAGCTGAACTGACGGTATTGGTGGATGATTGTGAAGGGGCGCTTGGGGTTATAGGGCTATCGTGATTGGACACAGAATTATCCACAAAACCTTCGTCGGTGACGTCGACTATAATTGGTCCAGTATCTTGGTATGGATTGTCGGCATCGGCACTAACGGCTAGCGCTTCCGGCTTTGGGTTGATGAGGTTCTGGTAACTGGCATGGGTCCAGTAGCCAATACCGCCCATCCCAGCCACGAACAGTAGTGCTGTCAAGGTCTTGAGGCCTTGAGTGGCATGGAATTTATTCATATTTTTACTATTGGCACTAAGTTGGGTATTTTTCATTACGCTTATGATATCAAGAATCTGCTTGGTACGACAAGTTAAAAATACCAGTGACTAAAGGGTGATGGGTTACTAATCCTGAGTGATAAGTGTACTGTTTGACATAAAAACTAAGATATATCCTTTGTAGGATAAGAAATGCAGTTATTAGTGCCAAAATAGATAAAGATGTTAAGGAGTCTGCCCAGCAAGTGGCGAATAGTGCCGGCTTGACAATGAGCGCTCTCGTTAATGCCTACTTGCGACAGGTTGCTACAACATGTCATATCGAATTATATGCACCAGAGCCAATGATGCCAAGGCTAGAAAAGCTAATTGTAGAAGTCGAGGCCGAGTTACAAAGTAGTAAAGCTAGTAAGTATCTCGATAGTGTCGAAGAATTTTTGGCCAACCTAAAGAAGTAGGTACTATGACTATACGTTACCTGCCTAGGTTCAAGTAACAATATAAAAAACTACCAAAGAGTATTCAAAATAAGTTCGATGAGAGGTTTGCATTGTTTGTAGCCGATCCTATATCACCTGTTTTCAAGGTATATCCACTAAAGGGTAGCTTTAAGGGTTACTGGAGTATGAATGTTGATGGTGATGTGCGAGTACTCCATATAATGGATGGTGATTCTACTGTGATTTTTGGCCTCATCGGTACACGTAGTCAGTTATACGGATAGTAGCAACTAGTTACAGTAGTCTAATATGCTGGGTTTTTCTCAAAGTCCTGCTTTGCTTCAGCTCACGTTAGATTTCTGAGGGCGTCTAGTATTTGATAATAACTAGCCTAGCGCACTCAGGTATCAATGACTAGGGTGTAGCGGGCATGTCTGTTAGAATAATTAGAATATGAGATTGTTAGATGGCCTAGAATTAGCCGGTTTTATTAAAGAGCGTCAGCTGAAGGCTGTGCGTAATTTGCGTCAAGAGCATGGTATTGTGCCAAAGTTAGCGATTGTGCGTACAAACCCTAACCCAATCGTCGACAGCTATATGCGACTCAAGCAAAGATATGGTAATGATGTTTTGATTGATGTTGACGTGCACAATATTGGGCAAGGGGCGGCTCTAGATTTAATCACAAGCTTGAATAGTGATCAGTCGGTACATGGCATTATTGTACAGATACCATTGCCAGATGTTTCGCAGACAACCGAAGTCCTTGATGCCGTTAGTATTTATAAGGATGTCGATGGCTTAGCCAGTGGTAGTGTCTTTGACCCAGCAACGCCAATGGCAATAAACTGGCTACTGGCTGGCTACAATATCGAGCCTAGGGGTAAAAATGTCTTGATTGTTGGGCAGGGTAGATTGGTTGGTTTGCCACTTGCAAAAATATGGCGCAGTTCTGGTGTAGCAATTCAAACTGCCGATAAGTCCACTCAGGACCTAGCGAGTCTTGTCCGTTCGGCAGATATAGTTGTATCGGCTACGGGTGTTTCTGGCTTGATTACAGCGGATATGATTGGTCCAAAGGCGGTAATTGTGGATGCTGGTGTAGCTACCGATAGTAATGGTTTGGTTGGTGATGTAGCACAAGATGTTCGGCAGATCGATTCTATCACTATCACCCCGGAAAAGGGTGGAGTCGGACCGCTAACGGTGTGTGCATTATTCGAAAATGTTATACAGGCCGTTCGTCAAACTATCTAGTTAGATTTTGTGCATTTAAAAAGCTTATGTATTATATAGGTAAGTACACATTATTAGCTACAGGGGGATCAATATGCCAAGTATGACAACAAAATCTAAAAAAACAGCCAAAGCAAAAAATAATAAGACTGCAAACAGTCGACGATTCAAATTGCCAAGCGTCAAGATTAGTAGGCGTTTTATGCCCGTTTTGTTTATCGCTGGTTTTGCATTGATAGGGGTATCTGTGTTGAGGATGTCAATGGCTCAGACCAATACACAGTCCGATTGTGGACAAAGGCTCAAGAACTATAACTACAAGGTGCCTTTTGGTACCAGTCCGTGGAATGTTCCTGCTTGCAATTTGCCACTGTACAATAATTCTGGCGAATGGGCTAAAGAGTTTGGTCGACGTTTTTACGAATATGGTAGCGCCTGGAATGCGCAAAGTGAGACTTGGCAAGCTAAGATAGCTGAACAAAAGGGTAAGTTTGTAGCCCAATTTGGACTCGCTGGTGATGCCAAGGACTATAGTACGCCCATATATTATGCCAATAAAGACACGCCAAGACGTCAGATTATGATTTGTTCGGACAGTAACTGCCTGCCGAGTAACCTAGATACGCATAAATGTGCTAGTAATTATAATGATATCAGGTGCTACACTCCAGACGCCGGTGTGCCATGGGAGCCTAGCTGGAGGCCTTCTGGATCGACGGATAGTAATTATCTAGATGATGCTGGTGATAGAGAAGCTATTATTGTCGATACTGATACGGGCTACGTTTATAGTGTTTGGCGGGTAAATTATCCCGGTAATGAATGCCTGGGTCGTAATGTTGCATATGCAATAGCTGGTCGTAATCCTGAAAATAGATTATGTATGGGACGAGCGACATTATTACGCAATCCAGACGGTACACCTGCCGATTATTATGAGTATAGTAGCGGTACGACACATGAGCGAGGTATGGGTATCCAGAATGCGGCTATGATCGTGACACCAGAAGAAGTTGAAGCTGGTGAGATACGCCATGCACTAACTATGGAAGTCTTCAACACGATGTTTGGACCAACTTGCAGTGCTGAGGAGCTTAAGAATATTACTCTCGACACTATGTGTGGTTATGCTATAGCGCCAGCGACAACCGTTGAGTGGGCAAACACTACTGACGTACTGAGGGCTGGACGATGTTCTGCACTAAAAAAATTGTATGCTGATTTCAACACTAAGCAAACGTATTACGATTACATGACTCAGGACAAAATGCTACCAGAGGGAATTCGACTGGTGCTTAATACAACCGATGCACAAATTGACCAGTGGATTGCGAGTCGACCCGATTTGAACCCAAATCACCCATCGTACGATAAGAAGGTTTCCGTTGAACTAACTAGGCAAAAGGCTCGAACCGCCAAGATATTTGCAACTGCTCTCAAAGATTACGGTTGGATCGTAGGTGGTACGACTTGTTATGGTGGCGGATTTATCGTGGCGGGAGTTGCTAATAAAGAGGCCAAACAGCAATGGGCTAAGCTTGGTATAGTTGATGAGTCTAGCCAGATGTTGCTAGACGGACTGTTTACTAGTGACAATATCTTAGCTCTTGATCCACCTACTAATACTTGTCTTGACGGAACTCAGACCAAACTAGCCTGTCGTTTCACGGAGAGTAAGTATCTTGGGTTCAATGTAAATAATCCAAATGCTATTGTCCCATTGGAGTCGTCGCCTATTACTTCGGCTAGTGATTCAGATAAGGATGAACAGCAAATTCTGGAAAACATCGATTCAAATAATCAGATTGCAGAAGCAGTGAAGCCATCTGCTCCTTCGTCTACGACTACCTCGTCGAATAGTAATGATGCTAAAAATCCATCCCCATCAAAACAATCCAGTAGTAAAATTTCGGCAAATAGCCCATCGGCTGTGGTGTTGCGGAAGAGCCCTATGAAGGCTGTCGTACGTTGGGATGCAAAGCGGTGGGAGTTTAGGCAGTCGGCAGAGATATTATGGACGGCGAGTACGCCAAAGGCCGCCGGAGCATCAATCGCTAAATATACAGTTAGTCGCGATGGACAGGTTATTTACGAAGGTCTGGCTACGAAGCACTATGATACAGATGTTAAATCAGGCAGAAGCTATACTTACCAGGTATTCGCAACTGACTCCAAGGGCAATAAATCGCCTGTAATGACACACAAAACCAGCTATAAGTGCACCGCTTTTGGGTTGTCGTGTAGTTTCAAGAGTAACTAGGATTACACGCAAATACAGATTAGCAATGAGTTAAACGGATAATACCGAGCTATGGAGGTGGCTATAGCTCGGTGTAGGCTTGCTGAAACAGGTCGCCCTTTTGTTCGAAATCTCGCCAGACAGAATAGCTGGGTGCTCCCGTGCTGAGTAGAATGACCTGCTTTTTAGGAGCATGCTGGTAGGCAAAAGCTACGGATTCTTGCATGTCTCGTGATTCTAGTATCTGTGGTCGATAGTCTGAATGTCTTGCAATTAGAGCCTTGAGGGTTTCGGAGGTATCTGGAAACAGTACGATGTTGGGTATATTATGCTGGTATACAGTATCTATTAGGTTATTAAAATCATAGCCCCTGTCTTGGCCTCCCAGCATGATACAGCCAATTGGTCCATATTTTTGACTAACGGCTTTGATGCTGGCAATTGTGGACTCTGGAGTCATGCCAATCGCGTCATCAACGAATATGATATCATTTTTTGTGCCGATATATTGCATGCGATGTCGGAGTGGCTCAAAAGACCTAAGAGCTTCTAGCGACTGGTGTTGATTGATGCCGAGTATCTCGACGGCCGTGATAGCTAGCAGAGCATTTATCTGGTTATGGGTACCAAATAATTTTGAATCATCAAGATCTGGTAATTTGCTATGATCGATCGGATGGGTAGTGGCTTTGGTTTGGCTGGCCCATTCGCGTAGTGGGGCGCAGTTGGCGTCGTAGACAAAGTGGTCGTCGCTGGCCGCATATTTGATGATATTCATTTTGTCATTCCAGTATTGGTCGGTTGAACCGTGCCAGTTGGCGTGGTCGTTGAATAGATTTGTGCAAACACTGATATCCGGACTTATTCGTAAGTCCGAGAGCTGGTAGCTTGATAGTTCAACTACGAAGACGGTATTGAGGGTAGATGACTGCAGGCTAGCTAGGGCGGACTGGCCAATGTTGCCGAGCAAGGCTGTCTCTTTGTCGTTATTCTTGAGGATATGGTGGACAAGTGACGCAGTCGTGCTCTTGCCCTTTGTACCGGTAATGCCAATTGTTGTGTTGCCACGCAGCCTTACTTCATCAAAAAATATTTGCATGGTTGTGATGTATGGAACTGGCATTTGGTGACCAGGGATTCCTTCGTTTTTGATGAATATTGTGTTGGCTGGATCGTATTCAGTCAAGAAATTTAGTGATGTGTCTGGAGTCTGCCTATCGACAGCTACAAAAGACTGGATGCTGACTCTTGAGCGAATGTACTCCTCTACACCCGCTAATGCCCGCCCCTGACCTATGCCGACAAACACAACGCTTTTGTCGGCTAGTGATTCTAATACGGCACCTGTAGGCAGTAGTC
>JAGQMT010000021.1 GCA_020428565.1 Candidatus Saccharimonadota bacterium
TTGCCGAGTGCGGTGGGCTATCAGCCAAACCTTGCCACCGAAATGGGCGCTTTACAGGAGAGAATTACTTCTACCCGCAAGGGTTCGATTACGTCTGTACAGGCAGTGTATGTTCCTGCGGATGACTTGACCGATCCAGCGCCAGCGACAACATTTGCACACTTGGACTCTACGATTGTGCTTAATCGTGCGCTAACTGAATTGGGCCTTTACCCTGCTGTTGATCCATTGGATTCGACATCTACTATTTTGGATCCAGAGATTATTGGTGAAGAGCATTATAACGTGGCACGAGAAGTACAACGTATTTTGCAACGTTATAAAGATTTGCAGGATATTATTGCAATCTTAGGTATGGAGGAGTTGTCGGATGATGACAAACTGACTGTTACTCGTGCGCGCAAGATTCAGAGGTTTTTGACTCAACCGTTCTTTGTTGGTGAGGTATTTACAGGTAAGCCGGGTAAATATGTGCCTTTGGCCGATACAATTGCTGGATTTCGTGAAATTTTGGACGGTAAACATGACGATAAACCAGAATCAGCTTTCTACATGAAGGGTGATATTTCTGAGGTGAAAGAAGACAAATAATGGCCAACTATGAGCAAATACAACTGGACGGATGGGACTATGGCTACGTCAAACCAAATGTGTTGTGTGTTGATGATGAGCCTATTTATGATGCCTTTGGTGTGCGGGAAGGTGCGCAGGAATACAACACGCAATTACTTTTGCCGGAGGTGGCTGGAGTGTTGGGCAGGTTGGTGATAGAGAGCGAATTGGATGATTAAGTTTCAGTTGGTTAGCCTGGATGGTGTTAAGTTTTCGGACGAGGTATATGAGATTATTGTACCGACTATGGACGGTGAAATTGGCGTATTACCAAAACACATGCCACTAATTAGCGTGGCGGAGCGAGGTGTGATATCGGTGAGGCGTAAACCCAACGAACCAGATGACATGATGGAACATTTTGCAATTTCGGGTGGTGCAGTTATTGTGTCGGATGACACGCTCAAAGTATTGGTCGACGAAGCTGACCACTCTGATGAAATATCCGAAGAAGAGGCCAAAGAAGCTCTAGAAAAGGCCAAGAAGCTCAAGGAAGAGGCCAAGGATCAAGTAAGCTTAGAGCAGGCGCAAAAGCTTATGGATCGCTCGGCTGTACGGTTGCAGGTTGCTGGCCTGAAGCGTCGAGGTCGTCGGGGCTAGGTTGCGGACTTTAGATATTGAGATTTTTTGATTGTCTGGTTAGGTCTTGTAGATTATTTTTGGTCGTCGATTGCAATTGTAGGTTGCAAGAACTCAATATCGTCTGCTGTTGATCGCATTGTTTCTGGGCGATTGTTATCGTTATGGTAGCCAATGACGCTAAGGGCTACGATAGCCAACGCGCCAATACCGAATGCTATTTTTTCCTTCAAACTGGCCTCGGCTGGTTGACTATCAGTTTCTGCTGATTCGGCTGGTCTATAGCCTACCTGCGCCTTAAGGCGTTCAAGATTGAAATCATAATTAACCTGGATATCTTCAAGTGTTTTTTTGGCTACAAAATCCTTGCCAAATAGCGGATTGTTTTTATTAGTTTTTGACATAATACTCCTTACTAGAGCAAAAGATTTACAATTGTCGGTTTCGCCACTGGCTCAACGTAGGTTAGGCGACCAAATATAGTCTACGCGTCAATGCCCCAATTGCTCTATTATATGTATTGTATCATAAAAAATATCATAATGCAAGTATATATTTGATCGGACGACTTCTCTGTAATGGCAATAGGTGTGAGGAGATATTATTGTGAGCCAAGAACTTTCTAGCGTTGCCCTAGATAGTATGGGTAGCCTCAAAAAAAGATGAGTCATGAGAGGGCAAAACAACATTAAAATTTGCAAATATATTCAAAAACAGTTATTGTTAATATCATAAATAAACGGAGGTTTTCTATCGTATGAAATTACGATCAAATATAGCTGTATATTTGGCTGAGTTTTTGGGTACAGCAATACTCGCGACTGTAGCAATAAATGTATCGCGTTCGCAAATTGGTATAAGTTACTTTGTGGCTATTGGCGTTGGTTTGGCGCTTGCAATACTAGTACTTGGTTTTGGCAAGATATCTGGTGCACATGTTAATCCTGCGGTTACTTTTGGTCTGTGGACTGCTCGTAAAATCGGTACACTCAAAGCCGCTGGTTATGTTGCTGCACAATTGTTGGGTGGTGTAGCTGCATGGCAATTAGCTAACTACTTTGCTGGTAGTGAAATTCCAAGTCTAGCACCAAGCGAGTTTGAATGGACTCCTTTGGTAGCAGAAATAATTGGTACATTTGTGTTTACATTTGCTGTTGCTGCAGCAGTGTATCAAGACCTTACGGATGGTCAAAAAGCTGCCTTGATTGGTGGTGGTTTGTTCGCTGGTGTTGTGGTTGCATCGCTTGCATCTAATGCTGTATTGAACCCTGCGGTTGCAATTGCTAACCAGTCGGTATCAAAGGCCTACATGCTTGGTCCTGTTATTGGGGGTATTGCTGGGTTTAATCTATATGTATTATTCTTCGCTCCTGCGTCAGCTTTGGGTCTAGGCGCTGTGTCTGCAAAGAAGTCTGCAAGCACAGTCGAAGAATCTAGCAAGCCAACAACAGCAAAGGTTGTTAGGGCTACTGCCAAGAAGCCAGTGGCTAAGAAGACGGCTACAAAAAAGACGACCAAGACTACTTCTCGTAAGAAATAATTAGAAATCATTAGTCTGGTAATATTTAGCGAAAACACCTCTATTGCAGAGGTGTTTTTATTTGTTCATTGGCACCTTGGTTATATTCTGTTTGTTGTAGCACTGCAGTACTAAACTCTATTGGCGATCAAATCATTGGCAAATTCATTGATGCCATCCATGTCTTGGCTGTATTTGGAGGTATCAGGTATGTCGTAGTTGATGACTTTTTGATAAACGGCTGTCGAGAGTTTGCTGATATAGTCTATATCGTCTGAGCTTGGGGTGTATTCTAGCCTGAATTTATCACTAGATTCGGCTTCTAGATATTGCATCTGGCAACTGATGTTTTTGTGTTTGTACATTGGGTGATTTCTGGCAAGTAAAGCATAGAAGATCAATTGAAGTTTGTGTTTCCAGATTTTTGTTTGGAGATTTTTGGCTATGCTCTCGAAGTTGGTTAGTGGTGAACCAGTTTTGTAGTCGGATATCAATATGTAATCGTCATCGACTATGATGTGATCTAGTTTACCACTCAGCATGGCATTGCCGATGTCGATGTTTTGGAGGTTTTGTTCTGGTACACTGCCCTCTGGCAAAATTAACCAATGTTCATCGAATAGTTTGTCTATTAGAGCAATGCCTTGGGGTAGCCATTTGGTGAGTTCATGGGGCATGATTGGCTCTTTGGATAATTCGGCTACAAAGGTGGCTTTGATGTCCTCTAGGCTAAACTCTCCATTGTTGATTTGTCGCTGGGCTTTATCTAGGGCAGTGTGGATTGCGGTTCCGTAGGCTAGAGATATCGTTCGTGAATCGGGTAGTCGGAGGAGGTTTCTCTGTACAAAATAGGCTGGTCCGCCTTTGGTCAAGTCCATGAAGTTGATTAAGGCGGTTGCACTGAGTGAAAAGCCATCTAGGATTGGACCCAATAGTGCTTTGGCATCACTGGTAGCTAGGGTTGGCCATTTGAGGCCTGCTTCTAGGATGGCGATTGATTGCTGGACATCTAGGTTGTCGATATTGCTTGTCTGTATAGTAGCTATAAGCGGTGTGGCAATAACATCTTGGCCATTGTCATCGTATTTGTAGCTGGTGATGGTAATGTCTTGTTTGGCTCTAGTTATGGCAACGTACATTAACCTGACGTAGTCGTCGGTATCATCGCCGTATGGTTGTAGAGGTATATTGAGTGGCGTTGTAGTGCGACCAGGCTTTGGCTTCCATTGCCCTTCTATTGCATCTATGATGTATACTTTGTCAAACTCTAAACCTTTGGCTTTGTGGACGGTTAGTAATTCAACGGGATTATCCTGCAATATGAATGACGATTCATCAGTGAGGCGAATATTGTTGGATATGTGTAGATCTATAAATTCTATGAATTTACTGATGTCGACGTCGGTATTGATGCTAAATTCGGCTATTGTAGTTCTAAGTTTTTGGATAGCTGATAAAGCCTCTAGGTATTCACTGCTGAGTGCTTGACTGCCAAGATAATATTGCCGAATGGGGCTGGTGTATGATTTGTCTTGTTCGATATCGCTGGTTCTGAGGCCAAGTATGTAGTCTAGGATAATTGGTAATTTGACGATATTGGCTTGTGTGCTTAGCCAAAAAATCCAGTTGCCAATCTGGGCAATGTTGATATCGGTATGTTCGGTGATTGCATTAAGCCAGTGTTGATCGTAGCGGTTATCTATGGCAATTTGCCACAAGTCTTTTGGTTCTATTTGCCACATGGGGTGTCCCAAGATTTGCGATAGTCGGAGATTGACAGTGTCTTCGTCGCCGTTTTGGATGGAGTTGATAATATCGAGGATGGATACGATTTGTATAACGGCTGGATGCTCTAAAATATTGTTTTGTTGTTCGAACTTGATGGGGATGTTAGCTTCTAATAATTCGGCTGCAATTTGTCGGAGTGAGTTGGTTTCTCTGGCCAGTACGGCTATGGACTTCCCTGTTCGGTTTTGGGCGATGTCTTTGGCGGTATCGTATAATTGATGTTGTTTGGTTGGGTAGATTTTGTGAATAATGTTGCTTGCCTCGGCTGGTGGGTTTTTGGCAATGAGATTCTTGGATATGCTGGCGTCTCGATTGACTAATCGGTCGGTAGCGATTTCTATGACTTGTTTGGCGGTGTCTAGTACTGCCTGTGATGAGCGGAAGTTTTCTTCTAGGACTATGGTTTTGGTGCTGGGATATGTTTTGGCAAAGTCCAAAATGTTGTTGAGTTCGGCTCCATTGAACTTGTAGATTGATTGATCATCATCGCCTACGACCATGAGATTTGGCTTGCTCTCGTGTACGGGATGGCTGGCTACTAAGTTAACCAGTGACATTTGGGCGGCATTGCTATCTTGAAATTCGTCGACCATGATGTATTGGTAGTGTTCTTGTAGGTCGATGAGCATGTCTGAATTGGTTTGTAATTTGGCGATGACCTCAACTAGCATGTCGGAGTAATCGTAGCATCCGCGACTATGCAGTTCGTTGCGGTAGCTTTGATAAACTTCACTGAGACTCAGCCACCATTGATTGGCTTTGATTTGTTTGTTCATTGTTTTTTGACCGGCTATTTTTTGGATTATGGTTTTTTTCCATTCGCCAGTATGTTTGGTTTTGTTAGTGTCGGCGTCTTGGTCTATTGCATGTAATAAACTATCTTGGATGATGGTATTTAGTGGAGCCAATATGGCTAAATCATTTGGCGTACTTTGGGCTGGAATTGTCATGATGTCATTAGCTAGTTTGGGTAGCAATTTGTAACTGAGTCGGTCGGGTATGGTATCGGCTAGGATTGGTTCTAGTTGGCTGATGTAATCGAGGTTGATTTGGATGGCTTGGTGGAGTTGGTCGGGAGTGAGGCCAGCTTCTTTGGCTAATTTGAGGCTGTCTTTGACACGCTTGATTTGGGTGTAATTGCCAGCGAATTTCATAGCCAGTGGGTTATCTAGCGGTAGTTTACTAATAATATTATTGATAATATCGGTCTGCACAGCATCTGGGGCGGTGGTAAGTTTGGCCCCGTTCCAAAAAAGCTGAGGATATTCGGCCATGATTTCAGCTGCAAAGCTATGAAATGTTTTGACGTTAACTTGCAGTGATGCCGGACCGATAATTTTTTGTAATCGACTTCGCATATTAGTGGCCGCTTTGTTGGTAAAGGTTAGACACAGGATGTTTTGCGCATTGGTATCGGTGGATTGGAGAATATTGGCCGCCCTAGTGCTGAGTAGCTCTGTTTTGCCAGTACCTGGACCTGCAATTACAATGAGCGGTCCGTCAATATATTCTACAGCCTGTCTTTGGCTGGGGGTGAGTCTAGCGAGGGTTGATTCAAAGTTTGTCATAGATATATTTTACATGTTACTTGGGTGATTGACGAAGAGACTTTTGGCCCATGCCTGCTGGTTTTATTTCGGCAACTTCAGAAGTTGCGAAGGTATACGGTTTCGTCCATGAGCTGAGTTGGGTCTTTGGTTAAATTGATTTGACGATAACAAGCACTGGCATGGTAGTGTGTGAGGATCTCTATTTCTTCTGAGAATATGTCGCTGTCATACCAAAGAAATGGTTCGTGGAAATCGATGGCGTCGGTTTTGGCTTCGCTCCATATGGCAGGGTTGAGTCGTGTGATTTGCTCTAATGTTCGGCGTTTGGTAACGTATTTGACTAGTTGTTGTATGCTGACATCTGTATCTTGGTTTTTTTGGACAAAGTAATAGGTTGAGTATGGGCAGGTAGTGAGGATTTGTTGTAGAAACACTTCGCCAAAATCTGATAGTTGATACTTGTTGATTAGCACATTTTCTAGATCCAGATAGATATTCATCGTTAGGTATTATAGCGTACATTGGTTGGCTGATGCCAAGGTTGATGGTGTTTATTGCTGGTAATTGGAGCTGATTGTTCCAGTGAACTACGACTTCTGTGACTTCTATTTGACAAATATAGCTTAAGCGTGATATAATAAAAAGATAGTGTTATATAACTTTGATCTTCCAGACAGATTGATTGCACAGGTGCCTGCTAGTCCCCGTGATAGTGCTAAATTATTGGTCTATAGTATGGCTAGTCGTCAAATCACGGATGCGGTTTTTAGTGATATTGATAGATTTTTGGCTCAAGATACCACACTAGTGGTAAATAATAGTAAGGTTGAGAATTGTCGTTGGATATTTGGCGCTATTGAGGTGTTTGTTTTAGAAAAAAACGATCCGACGACTATTCGTGCCTTGGTAAGGCCAGGCAAGAAGTTTCGTGTTGGTAAGAAGTTGCAGATCAATGATTGGTTGAGCTTTGAGACTTTGGCAATCGATGAAGATGGTATTCGTACGTTGCGAATTTCTGTGCCACATGATGATG
>JAGQMT010000022.1 GCA_020428565.1 Candidatus Saccharimonadota bacterium
TCTCTTTTTGTTTGTTTTATGATCTAGAGTGACAAGATTGGGGTTGGGATGTAGGTATGAGTTAGACAATTTTATTTGCAGGTATATAATATATTTAGTATCATAACTGAGAATCTACAGAGGGACATATAATGGGACTGTTCGATAAAATTAAGGATAATGCAAAGAACATCAGCATCAAGGCTATTGATGCCACTCAAGACGACCCGTCGTCACAAACCGATTATCCAACAGATGTTACAATCAGCACAGATACACCTTTCACTACAGACAACGATGATGTTGAATTTGAAGACATACACGATCCAAACGAAGTCACACCTGTCAGCACCCAAAAAGCAAAGCCAACACCCGAGCCAGATACAGAGCCAGTAGAAAAACCAGCCAAAATCTCTACCGAAGACGAATCAACAGACACGGATGCAACCAAAGCTGTACCAACACGCAAATCAAAAATTACAGAACTATCCAAAGACGAACATGCCAAAATAGAAAAAGCCAAGAGACAAGAAAAGACCAAGCAAGAAGCCAGAGAGCGACTAGCCAAATCATATGTCCCCTCCTACAAAGCCCCCAAACCCGTACTCCAATCGAACAAGAAAGATAATCAAGACAATAAGACCGCCGAAGAAGCCCCAACTGCCAAAACCAGCAAAACCGACACCAATCAGCGACCTATTGGTATCATTGACATCACTCCAAACAAGTTCCACACCCCCGCCAAAGGCACCTCATACGCTAGAGAACGAGTCGCAATGAACGTACTAGCCTCGCAACGTAAGCTAAATGGCACATCAGCAATCTATTCGTCCAATCACATGAACTTCAAGGTCAAGGTCTATATCAACCGCATAGAATACAGCGGAAGCTTTGGCAAAAGTGTCCTAGATATTAATAAAGTTGCCTGGGTCAAGCTAAGACACGGCGGGACTGGCGTTATTATCGAAACTACAGAGGGCAAAAAAAACGTCATGGTAGTCAAGCCATCCGATCGACTAGCCTTCACTGATGCTATCCTCAAAGTACAGGCTTTGCAGCCCAAACGCAAGCAGTTCAAAGATACGCAAACTATTCGTATCGATCAACTAGAAAAGATCAGTGAAGGCGTCGATGAAATCGAGAAACTAGCCACGCTTTACGACAAAGGCATATTGTCACAAGAAGAATTCGAGACTAAAAAGAAGCAAATTCTAGGACTCTAAAGATTCCAATCACTTTACCTAAGTTGCCGAGTTCATAACTTCGATATAGTCTTGTCAATTGACAGAATTCCTGTGTTCTTTGTTGGCAAAAATTCGTATTCTAATGTTTTCATTGTTTTATTTTTTCCTTTTTGTATTTTGTATTTTTTACGCACACCAAATCTAAACATCACCTTATTGGCTCTGCCCTTTCTATTTATTTTGATATATTTGTTTTGGTCAGTCGGTACTTACATAATAGCAAACATTAGCATTTTTGTCAATACAATCGTACAATTACCTAAATCTGATTTGTTATTTTTAACTATATCTGATTTAATTACAGTGCAGGTATGAATCTGTTCCTTGTAAGTCAAAAAATGCAACCAAACCTTACGGATGTACGCTAGGTAAAAGTTCGGACAAAGCAAGACGGAGTAAAAAGGTCGAAATTTTACCGTGCGATAACAAACTAACCGTAAGGAATCGAATGTACAAATTATTTGTCGGTGGCCTACCATTTGCCACTACTGATGACGAACTAAACGAACTTTTTGCAACATACGGAACTGTAGCATCAGCCGTAGTTGTCAAAGATCGTGACACTGGCCGAAGCAAAGGCTTTGGTTTTGTCGAATTCGAGAACGATGACGAAGGTAAAGCCGCAGAACAAGCTCTAAATGGCTCTGATCTAGGCGGACGCTCAATCACCGTCAACGAAGCTCGTCCAAAAGAAGACAAGCCTCGTAGGTTCTAGTTCATAAACTAGGCCAAACAAAGCAAGTCACACAAAAGACACCTCCTAAACAAGGTGTCTTTTATTGTTTATGTTAAAATAGAGTCAAGACTAACAAGAGGTAAGAGGGTGGCACAAAAAGATTCACAAAATCCAAAACATACATACAATCTAGATTTGCATGATGTCCTAATCAAGATTGGTAGTACCCCTAGAGGTATTAGTCACAACGAGGCCATCAAAAGATTAAAAATACATGGCGCCAATGAACTGACGGTCACCAAGGAGCCAATCTGGAAGAAGCTCATCGAGCCATTTACTAGCTATTTTGTAATTGTCATCATCTTCGCCGCCCTACTGAGCGCCCTCAAACGAGAATGGTTCGAAACAATCATCATCAGCATCATCGTAGTTGTTAACGCCATAATTTATTACATACAGCAGTTATCTTCTAACAAAGCGATGCAAGCCCTAATGTCGCAAGACCGCAAAAAAGTCAGCGTACTCAGAGTTGATCAAAAGGACGAAATGGTCTATACAGACAACTTAGTTCCGGGTGATGTGATACGCATCCACGAAGGCCTCAGGATACCCGCCGATGGTCGAATTATCGACAGTAATCATATTCAGGTAGACGAATCTGTACTCACTGGCGAATCACTACCTGTTCACAAACACGCCTCTGCGCTCACAGGTATCCGGCAAATTTATGATCAAGAAAACATGCTGTTCAAAGGAACATACATCCATGCCGGTAATGGACTAATGGTCATCACCAAGACTGGTAACAATACTCAATTAGGTGCCATAAACACAATGGCCGCCGAAGCTGATAACGGCAAAACACCTATCGAACAAAAGATAGATGATCTCACCAAAAAATTACTCATCGGCATTGGTATAGCCACAGTTATCGTCTTCTGCCTAGCCTTGTACAGGGGACTAGAGCTTGCCGAAGCCCTCAAGTTTACCATCGCCCTAGCCGTATCGGCCGTCCCAGAGGGCCTGCCAATAGCCATGACTCTTGTGCTACTGATTAGCGCGCGCAAAATGGCCAAACAAAAAGCCCTAATCCGCAAAATATCCGCCATCGAAACCATGGGAGCGGTTACTCTTATAGCCACGGACAAAACTGGCACCATCACCAAGAATCAGCTATCCATTGCGGATAAATACCATGTACATAGCGAGTCAGAATTGAACAAAGCAATGCTCGCCAGCCTCAACGGCGAACAGGGCACTTCAGATGACCCACTAGATCAAATCATCTACACGTCATCCAAGCAGACTCCTTTGCCCAAGACCTGGACCAAAGTCAAAGACCTACCGTTCAACCAACACCTCCGCCTTAGTGGTAGCGTCTGGAAGTATCCGGGCGGTTATTATCTATTCGTCAAGGGCGCCCCAGAACAAATCCTCTTCCATTGCAAAACCGATTTGAAAAATCACCAAAAAGCCACCAAACACAGTTTGGAGATGTTTACCACCAGAGGCTACAGAACCATTGCGGTAGCGAACAAAAAACTGTCAAAAATACCCACAGTACTAGACCACACCACTCTAGACAACATGAAACTAGATGGCTTTATCGGATTAAGTGACCAGCTCCGGCCCAAGGTCAAGCAAGCAATTGCCGAAGCACAAGGTGCTGGCATCAAGGTCGTCATGCTCACTGGCGATCATGTCCAAACAGCCGGTTACATCGCATCCCAAGTTTCGATTGCCAGCAAAAGCTCCGAGATATCAGACAGTTCAATATTAGACAATGGTTCCGACCAAGAAATCCACGAATCCATCAAAGACATCAAAGTCTTTGGCCGAGTCCTACCCAAGCACAAATTTGCGTTTCTTAAAGCCGTCAAAGGCAGAGAGATTACCGCCATGACTGGCGATGGCGTCAATGACATTCCTGCACTAGTAGAAGCCGATGCTGGCCTAGCCATGGGCTCTGGCACCGATGCAGCCAAAGACGCCAGCGATATCATACTCACCAACAGCAATTTCCACACTATCGTCAATGCCGTCCGCGCAGGACGCACAGTTCTAGCCAATATACGCAAAATGGTTGTCTACCTACTTGCTACCAGTGGCGGTGAGGTGCTTACCATGCTCGCCGCCCTAGCACTTGGCATACCATTACCTATCTCGGCCGTCATGGTACTTTGGGTAAATCTCGTCACCGATGGTATAGTCGTAATTCCGCTAGGTCTTAGCCCGGCCGAATCACACCACATGCAACAACCACCCAGACACCCCACCGCGCCATTACTAGACAGAGTGATGACAACTAGAGCCGTCCTACTAGCCCTAGCACTTGCCGGATGTACCTTACTCACTTTCAAACTCACCCTGGATAAGGGCACTCAATACGCTCAAACAGCCGCATTTCTTGGTCTAATTGTTGTCCAGTGGGCCAACGCACTCAATATGAATTTCGAGTTCAAATCCTGGACATACAACTTCGTCAAACCAAACTACAAACTACTCCTGGCAATTAGCTGCTCAGCACTCATCAATATAATCGTATTTACAACTCCAATCAAAGAGTACTTTGGACTTACATCCCTCAGTTTAGATGACGCCATGATTGCCATACTATTACCATCGGTCGTTGCCCTAACCCTCAGTGACTTACACAAAATGATTACTATAACCCACAGCACTAACCATCACACAAATCATCACCTCACCTCGACAAACACCCACTAACAACTTTTGAGCAAACCACCTCAAACCACCTCTTGGCCAAGATACTTAGTTTACGACTTACTGGATTTTGTTGTTGGTCGTTGCTTGCTAGTGGCCATAATCAAAGCCAAAAAAGCCACTACCAAGGCAGATATCGCCATGTATAACGTCTTATCCGTTTCGGTTTCAGCACCATCCGCCGTTTCAATAGCTGTCGTAGCTTGCGTAGGCACACTCACACGAGTTACCGAAAATGGCCCAGATTCAGAATAATCAGGCGAACCATCGGACTTCTTTGGCTGTTCTTCGTCGGCCTTGTCCCAGGCTACCGCCAATCCATCCTCATATGTCTGATAAGCATTCCAACGCAAATCACCAGCTTCGTTTGGCGTCTTGGCACTAAACACAAAGTTATCTTTTTGCCCCATTGGCACTGCACCACCACTCCAAGTAATTGACTTCACCACAGCGCCAGCATGTGTGTCGTCTGATTCCTCACCCTTTTCGACATCTATCTCCCAGCCAGATTTCACGACAGGAGTGATAGACGTAACGCCTTCTGGAACCTCTATCTTGACAGCAATCGTTGCTACCGACCGCTCATTTGGTACACTCACAACAAAATCCGTATATTCCGATACAGCAACCTCTCTTGGCCTAACGACAACATGAGCCAATACTGATGATGTCAAGACAAAGCTACCCAACACACCAACTAACGCTACTACCATAAATTTTGTTACTTTGTTCACCTCTATCTCCTTATAAGTGTTACTGAATATCAAAGGCGAGCTTTGGCATACCGCACCAATAAACTGCGCCTGTTAATAACTATAATAAGTATAACCGCTATCAAACAGCTAGACAAAATTATCCCAAACTCCGCTAGGCCATACCTCTTTGATGTCATTGTGCCGATGCCTCGTGAGACATTTTGGGCAAATTCAAAGCTATCGACCAGTCCATCATCGGTTAATGCAATAATCTCAAGCTTATAGATACCTCGCACTGGAAATACATACTCAAACCGCACCCCCGACACCCCTAACTCTGTGGCCACTACCGAATCTACATTGCCTTCCGACTCCTTGGATATTCTAATAATATAGTCAACTTCACTATTCACGAGTTGACCGCTTTTAACATCGAGATAAACCGATGCCTCTGAGCCTGCAATTGGATCATCATCTGGGTTAATATGAACCACCGCAGTTGCCTCGCCCGAACGAGAAGTCACCAGCACATGAGCCTTAGCCTCCTCAGGCGCAAAAGATAACGCAAGCAATAACATAGCTACCGTCAGCCAAACGCCAAACAAAACCACTCTCATTCATGAACTCCAGAATGAACTTCGTCATGATAACGAGGTATCTGCATTGGCACATAAACAGATGCGCCAACAAACAACAAACTAATCGCAATAAATATCGTCCATCGAAGCCCCTTGTCCGTGACTCCAGATAGCCTCTCTATGCCAAAAGACAACCGCCAAGTCTCCAAGACGACCAACAAACCTATAAGTGTTAGCATAATAATTCGTGGCCAAATGTATTGTAAATGCGTCCCAATAATCCACGCATGAAACAACGCCAGTACAACTGCTGGATAAACTAATCTCTGTAGCCACTGCCAACGCCTAAACGTCAACTTCTGTATAACACGATCAAAAGCCGTCATCGCCATTACTACTAGCATAGTCATAGCGACCACACCCAGGACAACTGCCTGCAAAAACTTATCTGGTAGACTCATAATCCCCGACCAGCCACCCAATTGGCCAAACACTCCAAACAACATGTGTAATCCTGCAAAATAGGTACCAGACACGCCAAGCGCTAGTCTAGCAAACAGGTAGAGGTTCATCAACTTCGTGTCACCAAACACAAAGACCAACGGCGTAGCTAGCAGTGCCAAATACCAAAACCCCATGGCCACAAAAGCATAAATCTGCTGTGTCCGAATCATGAACAAACCATCAGACACAATGCTCGTACGAGTATATGATACTATCAACATTGACAACACCAAGGCTAATAGTAGGATATAAAAGCGGATATTATCAAATAGCCATTCCTCACGGCTATCTGATGTCTTGGCATTTGTGTTTACGCTTTTCATCTACACTCATTATAGACCACATTCACCCAAACTTATCTATACACCAAAAGATAAAAGACCCATCCGTAGATGAGTCTTTTATCTTGGTAGCGGGGGCAGGACTTGAACCTGCGACCTCGTGGTTATGAGCCACGCGAGCTGCCACTGCTCCACCCCGCGATATATCTAATTCACAATAAACTACAAATCTATTGCTAATTATTACTATAT
>JAGQMT010000023.1 GCA_020428565.1 Candidatus Saccharimonadota bacterium
CTCTAAAAGCCAAAAAGGCTGAGCGTGCTGCAAGTCGTGATGACAAGGCCGATGATGAAGAGTCAGAAGCAGAAGAGTAGGCTTGCAAAATCACGACAGACGGCGTAGTGTAAAGTTACAAATAAACTAAGGACTTAGTTCCTATAAGGGGAGGTATATTATGGCAAGGTCATTTAACCAAGTTATCTTAATGGGTAATTTAACAAGAGATCCAGAAATTCGGACGATTCCAAGTGGGCAGAGTGTTTGCTCTTTTAGCTTGGCGTTAAATCGTAGCTTCAAAGGCGCTGATGGTAATTGGCAAGAAGCGACTGACTATGTCGATGTGGTTGCATGGGGTCCATTGGGCGAGCGTGTGGCCCAGTATTTACAGAAAGGTAGCCAATGTCTAGTGAACGGTCGCTTGCAATCTCGTAGCTGGGAGCAAGATGGCCATAAGCGTAGCAAAGTAGAAGTTAATGCTCAGGACGTAACATTCCTAGGCGGACGTGGTGAAGGTGGACCTAGCCAGCCTCAACAAGATCAGCCAGCATCTGGCGGTAGTCAGCAGGATGACGTAGTCAACGACATAGGTGATGAGCCTATTAATCTCGACGATATTCCATTTTAGGTTAAGGGGCAAATAGTGTAAAAAGTGCGAAAATAAGTCTCTTGTTAACAATAGTAATCATAGCAAGGCGGATGTAAAGTCCGTGTGTACAAAGGAGAATTTAATGGCAAAAATTTTTAAACATAGAACTGATGTGGCATTTTTTGACCACAAAGATTTCAAGACGTTGCAACGATACGTTAATCAGTTTGGTCAGATAGAGACCCGTAAAAAAACTGGTCTAACAGAGAGTCAGCAACGACAGTTGGCGTCTGCGATTAAGCGGGCAAGACATTTAGCACTTATGCCTTTCGTTGCAAATAGTTAGATTTTAGATGCTAGAAGCCATCAACAGATCCATGGTTGAACTTGTGGCCGATATAGGCTCTACTGACGGTATTGGGTCTGGTGTAATGGCTGGTGCATCGCCAGATAATTTGGTATTTGCGATTCATAACCACTTGGGTAATGCGTTTCAGTTGCTAGATTCATCAGTAGGTGCTATCAATGCTTCGGAGCAATACTTGGCATGCAAATCCGCTCAGAAAGAGTTGGATGAATTGGCTGGTAGTTTGTTTCGGGCTCAGCAAAACGACATACTTAGCGAAAGATTGTTTCTGAGATTTAATGCTAGGATTCGATCGTTGATAGATCAGATTAGTGACATAATTGATACAGAATATTCCTGAGGGCGAAGATGAGCGAGTCGTTATCCAACAAGGCGAAAACTTTAGATAGATACATCATGAATTTGCCGATGTCAAAAAGTATGAATACTATGTCACGGCAGGAGCAAGTGGCTATGTTGGACTTGCGAGATGGCGCATCAATGCTAAGGGTGGCGGTGACTAAGTACTTTGCCAGTGATGACCTGGATGAAAAACGCATTGCACTAGAAGACAGTGTGGGTTTGGTAAAAGATCTGGATGTTTTTATCATAGAGGCTAGCAAATTGGATTTATTGGGTCCTGTCGATGTGGCTCATTTGAGTGCACTTGCAGATTCTATCCGTGAAAGGCTAGAATAAGAGTATGCCCAAGCAATCATCCCTAGAACTAGCTAAGGAAATTGGTGACAAGATTCACGGTATAAATCTAGTGGCGCCAGGGTGGTTAGCGCGTGGTACTTCTGCGAATGAGGCGCAGTTGCTGGTTTTGCGTAAATCGGTAGCCTTGCTAGTAGAGGCGCTAGCTAAGCAGAAAACATACTCAGAGGTAATGGAGCGCTACGAAGCATTAGTGGGCGCTGTTGATGTGGCAGGAATCACGGGATTGATAGGCGAGAATGAACTATCTGATTACTACAAACTTGTTGATGAACTGTGGGTAATTATAGAAAAGGAAAGGAGAATTAATGGCATTTGGAATTACGGATCTCAAAAAAGGGCAAATTTTTCAGCTAGATGGTGAACCATATCGGGTGATTGAATATTCACAAAAGGTTATGGGTCGTGGTGGATCGATTGTGAACGTTAAGATAAAAAGTCTCGTAGACGGCAAGGTGCTTGCCAAGACATTCAAAGGTAATGAGTCTATTGAGCCAGCCGATGTCGCCAATCAAACCGTACAGTATTTGTATAGTGATGGTGACGTTTATTATTTTATGAATAATGATACGTTTGAGCAGTTTGAAATACCTAGTGAAATTATTGGCGATCAATCTGGCTATATTAAGGAAGGTGACAACGTTCAGGCGCAGTTATTTGACGGTCGAGTGATTAATGTAGAATTACCGAAGAATGTTTATTTGGAGGTGACTTACACCGAAGGTGTTGTGAAGGGTGATACGACGAGTTCGGTGCTTAAAGATGCAACCTTAGAGACGGGTATTGTTGTTAAGGTGCCGGCGTTTATTAATCAAGGTGATGTTATTAGTGTAGACACGACATCTGGTGCTTATCGCGAACGTAAGAAGGATTAAGCCTAACGTTAGTTTGGTGATAAAATAACTTTATGGATAAAAGACAGTTGGATGCAGAGCAACAAGATAAGCAAACGTTGGCAAGTAGGTTGCTTGGCAGTCGTATCGTCAAGTCTATGATATCTGGTTTGGTAATTACGTTGATATCTTGGCTGATGATTGGATTTAACCTAAGTACATCTAGCGCTATACGTATGAATGACAACATCAATCGTTATTTTGATACTTGTATTGGCAATGTGATAACAGAGAGTTCTCCGAAAATTACTACTGAGCGACGAGGGTTTCCTTTGGCGTATTCACTGAAGGATAGCGTACCAATTTGCGAAAATTTGGTTGAGCAAAAACGAGTCGCATCGACTTATTTTGAGGCTGGTGCATTTTTTGCCAACGGTTTGTTTTGGACGTGTATTAGCTTTATGATATTGAGAACTTATATTAGACGAAAGCACATTAAGATAAAAAGGCTCGCGTAGGCATGCTTGCTCGGCAGAGGTTAGACAAGGAAGTTGCTGATAGGGGCCTAGTGGCAACGAGAAGTCAGGCAGAGAGTTTTATCCGTCTTGGGAAGGTGAGGGTTAATGGTACTATCTTGACCAAGCCGGGGACTATGGTGAGCTCTGAGGCGGATATCCGGCTTCTGAAAGTTGATCAATATGTCAGTAGGGCAGGGTTAAAACTAGCGAGTGTTGCCAAGGTATTACGACTAGATTTTGATAAAAAGATTGTCCTAGATGTAGGGAGTAGTACAGGTGGCTTTACTGATTATGCGCTTAGGCATGGTGCTAGTAAAGTGTTGGCAGTGGACGTCGGTACGGAGCAGTTACATCCGAGTCTGCGGGGTGATGATAGAATCGAGCTACATGAGCAGACGGATATCAGGCATTTTACTCCCCGTGTCACACCTGATATCGTGGTGGTAGATGTTAGTTTTATTAGTTTACGGGATATTTTACCGTCTGTAGTCAAGATGTGTTCAAATCGGTCTGTGATTGTGGCGATGTGCAAACCGCAGTTTGAGGTTGGTAGTGGCTCTAAGCACAAGGGTGTTATCAAGAATGATAAAATGCGTAGAGACATATTGAAGGACTTTGAAATGTGGTTAAAAAGTATGTTTGTGGTGTTGGACAAAGTCGATAGCGACGTTAGTGGCGCCAAGGGCAACACAGAACGGTTTTATTTGCTAAAGAAGTCTGTATGATGAATAACGCCTAGGTTTTGGACTAGATGATTAGTTTGTTATCTGAATATTCGAGTGCGCAACAACATAAATCTAACTAGTACAAAAGATACAAATATTGATATGCTTAGGGTGGCGATAGATACCAACATGCTGGTAGCAGTGCTTGGTAGATTGGTATGCTCTGACGTTACTGATCCATTCATGGCCATTGGTAGGATTTGCGTTAGAAAAGTAAAAATCCAAAACAGTAATAAGATGGTTGCTGTGGTGCGCAGTGCTATTTTGGCAATACCTTCGCTGATGACCTTGGACTTCTGATATCCTCTTGGAAAGACCAAGCTTTCGGTATCCAGTAGGTCGTCTTTGTAGGTAGAGTAGGCGGATATAGCAGTCCAGATTATAGAATAAACTAATGTACCGATAAACATCCAAAATATTAAGGTGAGCAGAGTAACGCCAAGTAACTGATCTAGTGTGGCGAGCGTGCTACGGATGTAGTCTTCGATATTATTAGCGACGATTTCGTAATTTTTGCCGTCGATTGCTTGAAAATACTCCATCAATGCAAAGAATCCCACTACTAAAAAACTAAGAAGAGGTATAATAATCAGCTCTGATTTAGTTGGTGTTAGAGCCTTGATGATTTGCTGTTTATTTTGTGCATCTGGATTCATCTATAGTTAGCTTATACGATAAGTAGTATGTTTTGCAACTTGCAACGAGTAAGTGGCGGATTGAGGTTAGACGTTGAATCTAAATTCTACAACATCGTTCGGTTGCATGATATAGGTTTTGCCTTCGGTGCGAACTTTGCCTTGCTGTTTGGCGCCTTGCTCTGATCCGGCTTCAATTAAATCATGGTAGTCGATAACTTGAGCGGCGATAAATCCACGTTCGAAGTCGCCGTGAATCACTCCAGCAGCCTGAGGTGCTGTAGCGCCTTGTTTGATTGTCCAGGCACGAACCTCTTGTGGTCCAGCTGTTAAGTAACTTTGGAGACCTAGGGTGTCGTAGGCGGCGTGGATTAGTCTATTGAGGCCTGGTTCGGTTTGGCCATAGCTTGCGAGCATTTCTTGTTGATCGTCTTCATCCAATGCCCGGAGTTCGTTTTCTAGCTTAGCGCAGACAAATACAGCCTGGCTAGGTGAGACTAAATCCTGAAGTTTGGCTTGGGCCTGCTGGTCGCCTATGATGTTTTCGTCTACGTTAAAGACGTATATGACTGGCTTAGCAGTGATGAGCTGGAGTTCTTTGAGCAGGTTGGATTTCGTTTCGTCTTTTAGGATATCTGCTAACAGAGGCGACATAGACAAAGGTGTGCCATTGTTGAGCTCGGTTCTGATGGCTTCAGCGGTTTCTAGTAGTGGTCTAATTTTTGGATTGGCTTTGGATTCTTTGGCTAATTTTGGGATTTTTTTATCGATTGTCTGCAGGTCGGCTAGTACAAGTTCTGTATTGATGACCTCTATGTCTTTTTGGGGATTATGTTCATCATCAACATGCTGGACGTTACTATCGCTAAAAGCTCGGACTACATGAGCGATTGCGTTGGTGGTGCGGATATTGGCGAGAAATTGGTTGCCTAAGCCTTCACCCTTGCTTGCGCCGGCTACGAGTCCAGCAATGTCTACGAATGTTACCGTTGCTGGGACTATTTTTTTACTGCCATATACCTTAGCTAGGCCGTTTAGCCTAGGGTCTGGTATGGGTACGATACCCGTATTGGGTTCGATAGTTGCAAATGGATAGTTGGCCGCTAAGATGTTGCTATCTGTTAGGCTGTTGAATAATGTTGATTTACCTACGTTTGGTAGGCCTACGATACCGATTGATAAACTCATGCCTAGTATTATAACAGAGGTAGTGTGATTTTATGAGTGTCATTTATGAGCGATGTTGTAGATTTGGGCGATTTATAGGGTATATTGAGTATTTTGTGTTTGAAAATGTGATGCTTATGCTATAATCTTAGTTAGTTATGCTTGTAGTACATATTTGTGATTATGCAATTATCGTTCTCAAGAATCAGGGTGGCCATAATGAAATATATATATAATCATCAATTGATAAGCAATACAGAGGTAGATAGCCTATGAGCTTGCTGAGTGGCGTTTCGAGCTTTTTTGGGTTAGATATTAGCGTTGCCGCTATTCGTGTCGTTCAGCTTAAGGGTGGGGCGCTGGTAAAATATGGTTATGCTCCATTGGATAGTAATGTGGCTGTATCTGATTCCAAGGCCGATCAGCAGAAACTGGCTAGTATTATCTCTGCGTTGATTGAGCAGACTGGAATCAGTGCAAAAGATGTAGCTGTTGGCTTGCCATCGAATAAGGTATTCACGACAGTGGTTGATATAGAGCGTCTTTCGCCGTCAGAATTGAATAAGACTTTGATGTATCAGGCTGATTCGCTGATTCCTACCCCTGTGGCGGAATCTAAGTTGGACTGGGTGTTATTAGGCGATTCACCAAAAGAAGCTGGCAAAGTAGAGGTGTTGCTTAGTAGTGTGTCTAATGAATTCACAGAGGCAAGACTGGAGCTTGTAGAATCTATAGGGCTAAACGTAATTGCTTTTGAACCAGATAGTGTCGCTATGGCTAGAGCTCTGACTGCTGTCGATAACCCTTCTCCGGTAATACTTGTTGATATTGGTAGTAAGTCCACGGATATAGTGATCGTGATGAATGGGGCTCCTAGGCTGATTAGGTCTATACCTACGGGCACAGAGACGATTGTCAGATCTGCGGCTCAGAACCTGAATATTGACGACGCGCAGGCTCAACAGTTTGTGTTTAAGTTTGGTATCAACAAGGACAAACTAGAGGGTCAAGTATATTCGGCTATTATTGGTACAGTAGATTTGTTGATTAGCGATGTAGAGAAATCTATAAAGTTCTTTTTGTCCAGATATCCGGGCGTTAAGCTTGATCGAGCTATTGTCTCGGGTGGGGCGTCGGTGTTGCCAGATTTTCCACTGTATTTGGCAAATAAGTTTGGTTTAAATGTTGAGATTGGTAATGCATGGCGTAACGTGGCCTTTCCAGCTAGTCGTCA
>JAGQMT010000024.1 GCA_020428565.1 Candidatus Saccharimonadota bacterium
GGCGTCTATAGAGTTAGCTATGTTGGCGGAGACGGTAATGATGTGACATTGACGGTAATAACTACGCCAACAGTACCAAATACTGGACTAGGTATGATTAGGAATAATCCGATGGTTGCTTTGGTGGCCTCAATTATATCTGCTTTAACAATTCTTGTCGTTCAAAGACGCCTTGCGACTCGTTCTAAGTAACCAGTGTAGCTTTCTTTCGGTATTCTTCGTTCGGTTTTAGAAACTAAAAAATACAAAAAAATGGATTTAGTAAAAAAGCAAAAACATATTGTTCATGGCGAGCTGTGCAATCATCGCAGTTACCAACCCAAGTCAGACAAGCGACAAGCTAGTCGTACCTATAAGCCAGCTTATATTCAACCCAAAAAAGTTGCCTGTATGGATATATGGAGCACGGCTAGTACGCAGTCTGCTGTAGCGCCAGTTAAGCCAGAGGTACAAGCTGTGGGTAGGCCTATTGCAAGGGTTACAACTGCACCAGCTCAACAGGTGGTAGTTAGTGATATCGTCCCAAATCGACCAGTGCCTAAGCCTGTTGCTAGTAATCCTGACATTAGTCAGACTAATCAGACAGTCCGTAAGGATGTTCAGCACATCATTGCTAGTATCGATAGGGGTAGTTCGGAAAGTGGCTTGGCTAAAGTAGACAAAACACCACAGCCAAGAAGGTTCAGTTTAGCCAATTCGCTACTTTATAGCATGGCAATTTTGGTGTTTGTCGTGGGTCTAGTGGCCAGTATACATTCCTTTCTTGTGGATAAACAGGTCGTTCAAACAGTGTCTGCTCAACAGACAGAGGCACGGATAGGAGAAGACGTTGTCGATGAGTCTGAGCCGTCTGAAGAAGAGGTAAATAACTATACCGTTAATCCAGACATGCCTCGCTATGTGACCATAGAAAAACTAGCCAAGCGGGCTATGGTGAAATCGGTTGGTGTTAAAAGTGACGGTAGTTTAGAGGCGCCAGCTAGTGTTCATACTGCCGGTTGGTACAATCAGAGCGCTAAGCCTGGTAGCCCAGGTGGTGCGACAGTATTAGACGGACATGTGTCGGGGCCTACTGTCAAAGGTGTATTTCATGGTATTGATAAGTTGCAGGCTGGAGATACGGTAACTGTCCAAATGGGCAATGGTAGCAAGATCGACTACGAAGTTGTGCGTTCGGTAGTCTCAAAGGCAGAAGAGGTGGACATGCCTAAGCTGTTGATATCGGTTGAACCTGGGGCTCATGGTTTGAATTTGATTACCTGCACGGGTAAGTTTGATAGTTCGACTAATAGCTATCCAGACAGAATTGTCGTGTATACAAAGTTTGTTAGAACTTACTAGGATTTGTTGTAGGTTTAATTTGGTGCTTGCAGTATAATCTTAATTAGGATTTTTGTTTTTATTTGGGAGATCCTGAATTATTGAATTTATTGAAGCTTGATTTTATTTGCTAATGAAGTGATAGTGATTGCAGATTTAATCAAGGAGTAGAAAGGAACGGATATGATACTACTATCTATAGTGCTAGCTGTGGCTGGCGCTGTTGCTGGTTATGGTACAAATTTTGTATTAACTAAAAAGCGCCTTGGTTCAGCAGAGGAAGTTGCCGAGAAGTCACTAGCAAAGGCCAAGAAAGACGCAGATAAACTTCTCTCTAAGGCTAGGGATGAGGCCTCTGAGATCGCCGATAAAGCCAGAAAGGACGAACAGCAACGTCGTCGTGAGGTTAAGGATATCGAGAATCGTCTTCGGGATCGTGAAGAATCTTTGGACAAGAAGCTGGACGTACTTGACAAGCGTTCGGAGACTTTGCGCAAAAGTGAAGATGAAGTTGAGGCTCTCAAAGATGAAATTAGAACTATTCGCACCAAGCAACAAGAAAAGTTAGAGAAAGTAGCTAAGCTGACAAAAGCTGAAGCTGCTGATAAGCTAATGCAAATGACAGAGCGTGATATACGCAATGATTTGACTGGTCTAATCGTCAAATTACAAAACGAGGCCAAAGAACAAGCCGAGGAACAGGCGGCCTATATCATTACCTCTGCGATGGAACGGATGGCCAGTGAGGTGACGGCTGAACGTACGGTTACTTCAGTCAAATTAGATGACGAAGACATGAAAGGCCGTATTATTGGTAAGGAGGGGCGGAATATTCAGGCTCTACAACGCGCTACGGGTGTTGATATTATGGTCGATGATACTCCAGGTATGATTATCCTTAGCTCATTTGATCCAGTTCGCCGCGAGGTTGCCAGGGTAACTCTTGAGATGTTACTAAAGGATGGTCGAGTGCATCCAGGTCGTATAGAAGAGGTCGTCGAAAAAGCCCAAAAACAAGTACAGAAGGACGTGATGAGGGCTGCCGAAGACGCTGCAAGAGAAGTCGGTGTTATCGGTATACCAAAAGACATTATGCAACTATTGGGAGAACTGAAATATCGAACATCTTATGGTCAAAACGTACTAAAGCATTCTACGGAGATGGCGCATATTGCTGGGCTGATTGCTGAACAGATTGGGGCTAATGTCAAAACTGCCAAATACGCAGCACTTGTCCATGATCTAGGCAAGGCTCTGACTCATAAGGTTGAGGGTAAACACCATCACATTAGTGGTGAAATGCTCCGTAAATACGGCGCCCCAGAAGAAGTTGCGCTAGCCGCTGAGCAACATCATGATGATGTGGAAGCTACGACTATAGAAGCCTTGGTGGTTAGAGTGGTTGACGCTATTAGTGCTGCAAGGCCGGGTGCTAGAAATATCTCTGCCGAAAACTTTGGTGAACGTATGCGTGATCTAGAAAACACCGCCTTGGGATTCAAGGGTGTAGACAAGGCCTATGCTATATCGGCGGGGCGTGAAGTTCGTGTGTTCGTCAAGCCTCAACAGGTAGATGACTTGACGGCTATTAAGATGTCGAGGGATATTGCCACCAAGATAGAGAGCACTATGCAATATCCAGGTACAATTAAGGTTAATGTGATTCGGGAAACACGAGCCATCGAGTTTGCTAAGTAGCTAAAAGGTTAGGGAGGGTGATATTGTGAGAAACTTTTTACTAAATAAAGTAAGACTGTCATGGTATTTTCTTTTCTTTTTCTGTGCATATCTGACCTTGGCATTTACGCTATCGCGGACAACCTTTGATAGTGCGGCTTTGACGTTATTCTCTGTTAACTCTTTCCTTTATGGTTTTTATTTAGCGCCAATACTATCTGCTCAGAAAATGCGCATAGAGGATTTGCATAAAACTGTTAGGGCTGAGGCAAATGCAATATTCTCGATGGCTTTGACCATGAAAAAGCTCCCCAAGACTACTAGGAGCAGATTGCAGGGTGAACTTGCGCAGTATGTTTTGGTGAGTAGTAACAAGGGTGCTGTTATTCATGCCGAGCGTGAGTATGAGGATATGATTACTTATTGTCTAGAATACAAAGGCAAAGATACGGCTATAGTTGAGAAAATATTAAATAGTTTAATTGATAACCAGAAAAACCGAACCCAATTCATGATGCAGGTGTCTAATAAAGTGTATAGTAATGAATGGATGATAATCTTGATGTTATTCTCTATTACGGTCGGCTTCGTGCTGATGCTAGACATCAAGGGGTCTATTTTGTTAGTTTTTATTAAAGCACTGTTATGCACAGGACTAACTATGCTACTAGTCATTATTGTTAAACTAAGTACTTTGACCCACAAAAAAGCTAAAGAGATCTGGAATCCGTTTAGGAAGCTTTCAGAAACTAACTTTTATAGGATGGATTGAGCTAATGAATATTCTGTATATCGGTGATATTATGGGGCAACCAGGTATGGGTGTAGTTGAGAGAGTGCTTCCAGATTTAATTCGCGATAGAGCAATAGATATCGTGATTGCGCAGGCCGAGAACGTCACCGATGGCAAAGGTATGTCGGTAGCCGATATGGATAAACTATCTAGCCTTGGTGTCAATTTTTTTACTGGTGGCAATCATACACCCAAACTTACGGAACTTTATTCCAGACTAGAGGACGAGTCTCAGCCCGTAATTGGTCCTGCGAATATTGCCAGTTGTCCAGGGGCTGGTTATAAGTATTTGGATACGCAAGCAGGCAAAATCCTGGTCGTGTCGCTAATGGGCGAGAAGGTTGGTCAGCCGATAGAGATGTCTAATCCCTTGGTCTGCATAGATGATATATTGCGTTCTCAAGCTAACGTAGATAAGGAAGCGGTAGTGGTTAACTTTCATGGTGACTACAGTAGTGAAAAGCGTATCATCGGTTATTATCTTGACGGTAGGGTAAGTATGGTAGTGGGTGATCATTGGCATGTTCCAACGGCTGATGCTATGATTTTACCTAATGGCACGGCTCATGTTACAGATGTGGGTATGTGTGGTAGCCTCAATAGTAGTCTTGGGGTGACTTTTGACAGTATTATACCTAGATGGCGTGATGGGATTCAGACTGCTAATGAACTAGAGATGCATGATACGCAGCTACAGTTTAACGCCGTACTGATGACCAAGAGTCCAGGTGTGATTAAATCTGACTCCATAGAGCGGATTCAAGTCATTACTCCGGTTTAATAAACGGTCGTTTATTTAAACTTCGCCTTTGCCTTTGAAGCCAAACGTAGCAATAATAACACTAGCCACCATATTGATTATAACGATGCCAATTAGGGGCAAGTTCTTGTCAATAGCCAGCAGGGCTGCACTACCGAGCCAGATTAGGCCGATTGTACCCGCGGTGTATGGGTATTTGATAAATAATACGAACTCTTTAAGCATTGGGTTCTCCTTGTGTAGTTAATTCTTGACTGGGTTCTTTGGCTTGCATGCGTATCTTCTTGGCTATTTTACCAAAAAGTATCGGATCGTTGTCGGCAATACGTTCCATCCAGCTGGCGATAATCTCGACCGCAGATGATATATCGACGCTTTCGTTATGAAAGATGGCTAGTTCTGGCTGGGTTTCATAAATATGTTTGGTCACTCGATTCAGGGCCTTTGGCATGACTTTTTTGTAAAGACCTAGGCTGGCTAGTAACGAGGTGTAGGTTTGGATAGCGCGTAGCATGTCAGTGGCTTCGACTTTAACTACGAACCCAAATCGGTTGCCTTTGTTGACTATTCGGTTAATCAAGACTATTGCGCCAGCGTCATCCTCTCCTTTGCCGAGCGAAATCAAATCCGTGCCTGTTGCGTCATAGAACACTTTACCGGCAATCTTACTGACTTCTTTGATGTAGCTTTCATCGCCCGATCTTCCAAAATGTTCGCTAATTCTTTTGAGCGAAATATAAAGGTCATTAACAAAAAACTTCATGCTACTCTCAAACATATCGATGACGGATTGTTTGCCCTTTATGACCTTGTCGTAACTTTCTAGTAGGCCAAACATCCCATTCTTGTCTTCTGGGGCACGGGCGCTGATACCAAAGTCGATTAAGCCTATGCGGTTGTTCTTCATGATACGGATATTGCCAGGGTGTGGATCGCCTTGGACTCTGGGCATCTCGAATATGCCGATAAGTGATTCATATCCGAATTCTTCTAGCAGGTAGGTTAAATCGCTACCAGTTTGTGATTTGATATAGTCCACTGGATTGACGCCTTGAGCATGGAGTTTGACGACAGTAGCCAGTGATATTCCGTCTACATACTCCTGGACGATAATATTGTCGGTACATAGTTCCATGTAGGTTTTTGGAATAAAAATACTCTCGTGCTCTTTGTAACGTTCATATATTTCATTGGCAAATAACGCCTCTTGTCTATAGTCGGTTTCTCGGAGGGTTGCATCGGCAAAATCTTTGAAGGCCGTATCGAAGTCTATGCTGACGTTTTTGTACATTTTGCTAAAGAATGTTTTATAGAATCTAGACAGTAGCTTGATGTCGTGCTTGAGGGTTTCTCGAATCATGGGGCGTAGTACTTTGATAATGATTGTTTCGCCACTGCGGAGCTGGGCATAATACACTTGACCAAAACTACCGGCCGCAAACGGTTCGGGTTGTACTAATGCTATTTGCGATAGCTTGTCGGTGTCGAGTTCACTGCGCAATAGATGTCCAATATCTAGCGGTTCATATTCTAGATTCTCGAATATTCGGAGTTTTTCGGGATTGTGCCATTTTTTCATGATTTTTGATCGTAGCATTACGCCCTGCAGGAACTTGACGTATACACCGCCTAGAGACATGAATTCTTCGCAGATTACATTGTAGAGTTTCTCGTCCTGCTTCTTTTTGTGGAGCAGGAAAGCGGTAGTAATAAGCTTGGCTAGACGTTTGGTTCTAGATCTTTTGATGCTAGTGATAGTTTTTCGGTAGGCGGCTTCGGTCATTTCGATTTAGCTATTTCTTGGCAAAGCCAATTATGAACAGGACTACGGTGCTGACCATGACGGCTAGGTATAGTTGGAAGGCTTCGCTGGTTTCGTCACGAGTGAGAGACATGAGTAGAATAGCTATCCAGATGAAGAGTATCGTGCAGAATATAGATAAATACTTCATTATACCTATAATTGTATCATATTTTGAGATATTTTTCCATATGACCACTAGTATTGCGTTTGCCGTGGTCTTTTATGGATTGTCACATCTGTTATTTATTGGTATAATTGTTATTGTCTTATGACGGGGTGTGGCGCAGTTGGCTAGC
>JAGQMT010000025.1 GCA_020428565.1 Candidatus Saccharimonadota bacterium
TATTATTCACCACAGTTACTAGCTAGTTTAGTTCTGGTGTGTGTTCAGTATATTGGGAGCCTGACAATAACAATCGGCAGGCTTCTCTCCGGTGATACTCAAGCCGCTGAGGTTGATACTAGAGTTCAGATCATATACCAGACTTCTATCCGCGCATTCGCCAAATATCGTAGCCAGTGGCAAATCTATACTATCACCATCTACTGGGGCGCCGGATGGACTCCAGTTGCCTGATGTACTGAAGTTCGTATCGCCACCACCACCTGTCCATGTCTTGACGGCAGCAAAAGCCTGACCATTATCTAATAATAGAGAGCTGGCTAATGTAGCACTAAATACAGCTACTGCTAGTAATGCTTTCTTTATTTTCATTTCCTTGTTCCTTTTATTTTAAACGTACCTAACTTAAAGGTTATGTTTTTAACAAAAACCTGTCAAGTACATTGTATAAATTACTACATTTATAGTCTTAGGCCCTTTCCATTTCTACTATTTCTTTTGTCTGGTGATGTTTGGGGCGGCGCCATATTCTGGAGTCACAATCCTATCGTTTTCATCAGCCAACAATCTACTAATACCCTTGGCTATCCAGTCATCGCCCGACTCTCCTACCACCGATAGACCATTGGCATATGCCAAGGCATTGATGACACTAATACCGATTCTTAAACCAGTAAAACTACCGGGACCTTTGTATACAACCAATCCATTGATGTGATCACTGGTCAAACTACTGACTTCAAGTAGCTTCGCAATCTGACTATGCAGAGTTTCTGCTAGTTGCCGATGAGCCTCCCACTCTAGATGGTCAATCCTTTTATCCCCATCAAACAAACCCAGCTCTGCAATTGGCTTGTCGGTTCGTAATGTCAAAATTATCATAAATCCTCACCCCTCAAATAACTCAAGCTACTAGGAACGTTGACATTCAAAACTCGTCGATCCTCTGCCTCCACAGTCCGCTCAATCGACACATCCACCCTAGATTCAGGCAGTATTCCACCAATCACATCACCCCACTCGACAACAATGACCGAATTAGGATCATCAAGCGCCTCCTGCAACTCATAACCGACCATCCCGCTGTCGTTCAAACGATAAAAATCATAGTGATAAACCCTCAAACCATCTCGACAATCATAGATATTATTGACGGTAAATGTAGGGCTAGACACGACATCCGCACTGCCAAGACCTTGCGCCAAACCTTTGGTAAAAGTCGTCTTACCTCCACCCAGATCACTAGTTAACAAGAAAAACTCACCGCCCTTACATCTTTGACCGAATTGCTCGCCGACTTCTAATGTAGTTTTTGAGCTGGAAGATTCTATTTGATATGCCGTTTCTATACTCATATATAGCATATCCTACAGCAGTCAAGCCAACAGTGGCAAGTATAAGCGGATTGACTGGCATAGCATCCGCCAGACTCTGAACTTAGTGAAACGTATACCGATGTCGTCAACCTCCGCAAACACACCACCAGATAAACTAATCACGCTCAATACACTCACCAGCAACAGAATCATCGTCATGCCCACCGCCCTAATCCGTTTGCATATTTGCTTCATGATTAAGTGTTATTTTATTTTTGAAAAAATAATATGCAAACACAACCAAAACATTTATCTATTTTTTACAACATGATCCTCACCCATCCCAACTCCATATCTTACCTACTCACATCGACAAAATAGAGACAACCATGACATAAACCACTATAATATAGCTATGCTTAGATTAAATAGTAGTATGCAAAATATGCCGATAGTCAGCCTGCGCACCGCTGGCGTTGTCGGCCATACCACCAATATTATTATCAATCCCAACAAATTCAACATCGACGGATGGCATTGCCTAGATAAATTTAGCAAACATAGCTTAGTTCTACTATCGCGTGATATCCGAGATTTCGTGCCTCAAGGTATTGCCGTCGATGATCATGATGCCATGACCGATCCAGAAGACCTCATTAGACTTCAAGAAATAATTGCCATTAACTACAACCCTTTGGGCAAGATTGTCGTCACCGACCGCAAGCGCCGGATTGGCAAAGTCAGTGATTATTCCATAGATACAGCGGCCTTCAAGATACAAAAGCTACTGGTCAATCGTCCAGTCTATAAAAGTTTCTCTGAAGGCCATATCTCTATTGATCGTAATCAAATACTAGAAATCAACGACAAACAAATAATTATTCGTGATACCGACATAAAATCTCAAGCGGTTGTGCCCAAGGCCGTCCTCGCCACTAGCTAATCAATCCGATGCTCATCGATAATCTGCCTGATATCACTATAGCCAAACCCCTTGCCTAGCAAGTACTTGATTAGCTTTGATTCGTCATTAGCATACTTACTGGCGTGCAACTTCTTGGCCACCAATGTCCTGATTTTAAACACTTCATCAGATTGATCAAAATCAATACCAGAGATTATTTCTCTCGATACTCCCTTAGAAGATAATTCGGCGGTAATTAGTCGTTGGCTTTTACCAGACCTTTGCCGAACGTCGACCAACCAAGTCGCAAATCGCTCATCATTCAGATGGCCCTTGTCCAAAAACTCCCGCTCTAACTTATCGGCTAGCTCTTTGTCGACCCTCTTGCGTAATAGATACTGCCGAAACTCTCTGACTGATCTTGGACGATTTAGTACCCAATCCATCGACCGCGACCTTGTCTTACCGTCAGCCGATTGCTTTTTGAGACTAGCCAGCAAAGGCTCATCAACAACCTGACCAATCTTGAGCCTATTGGCAACCAATTCATCAATACTCAACGATAGAGTATATTTGCCGTCTATGAATATTGATGCACGATTCGGGTTCTTGACCTGTTGCTTAATTGTCGTAATAGTCATTGCTTATTTGTAAACCGTCTCAATAGCCAATGTCTAGTTCTTTACGCTTTGGAGGCTTCAGTGACCTGTTGGGCAATTTTCTCTAGAATGTCTGGGTTTTCCTTTAGATAGCCTTTGGAAGCTTCACGACCTTGACCGATTTTGGCGCCCTCATAGCTAAACCATGCACCAGACTTCTCGACAATATCCTTGGCCACTGCCAAATCCAAAACATCACCCTCACGCGAAATACCTTCGTTATACATGATGTCAAACTCCGCCTCACGGAATGGTGGCGCAATCTTGTTCTTGACCACCTTCACCCTCGTACGGTTGCCAATTACCTGATCGCCCTGCTTAATCTGGCTAATACGACGAATGTCCATACGAAGACTTGCATAAAACTTCAGGGCATTGCCACCTGTGGTTGTCTCTGGATTACCAAACATAACGCCAATCTTCATACGCAACTGATTGATGAACACTACTGTACTCTTGCTCTTGTTGATGATGGCCGTTAGCTTACGCAAGGCTTGACTCATCAATCTAGCCTGCAAGCCCATATGGCTATCGCCCATGTCGCCTTCTATTTCGGCCTGTGGTACAAGCGCTGCCACCGAGTCAACGACGATTAAATCCACTGCGTTACTGCGTACAAGTGATTCGACGATTTCCAAAGCTTGCTCACCGTTATCTGGCTGTGAGACTAGCAAGTTTTCGAGATTCACACCAATTCGCTTGGCGTACTGAGGATCGAGCGCATGCTCGGCGTCGATAAAGGCGGCGACACCACCTTGCCTCTGTACTTCTGCAATCGCATGAAGCGTTAAGGTGGTTTTACCAGAACTCTCTGGACCATAGATTTCAATAATACGCCCTTTTGGTATACCACCGCCAAGTGCTAAATCTAACGACACACTACCAGTCGGAAACGTCTCGACATTTTGGACGATATTCTCGCCAAGCCTCATGATAGTACCCTTGCCAAACTGTTTTTCGATATGGTCGACCGCTAGACCAAGCGCCTGAGATTTGCCGTCTAGTTTAACTTCCTTAGTTGGTTTATTATCTTTTGATATTTTGTCAGACTGTGCTTTTGCCATCGTCATTTACCCTCACTTAAATATTTATATAGATTGTTATATGCTGTCCAAGCTAACATTGCAAGCATGAACTCAATAGATTACACGAAAATCACTCACAAGACAAGACTTTTAGCCAAATCTTGTGATCCTAATAATTGAGATTTAGATACTACACTTTAGCATGGTGAAGTGTATGTTTATTGATTCAAGAGACAGCGAACCCCAATATCGTTGCTCCGATCGACGTGTTGTAGCCTATGGGAGACATGGGATATCAAAGAACAAGCCATCGTCAGGTCTTATGTTTATTTTGTCACTTGCCTTTGCACCAATAGCAATCTATTTGGAATACCTCCGCTAGACAAAGTGACGTGGCATTTGTGGGTGTCTAGCTGTTTACAGTAGCTTGTTTACAGTAACCTATATAGTGTAAACTGTAAGCATGATAGAAGATAACGACAAAACACTAGATGAGCTAATCAGCTTTCTCACAAATCACTTAAATCCCGACAAAATGTCGGGATACTAGCGCAAAATGTCGGGATTTGTTATAGTTACAGCCATGAACACAACCACACGCCAACAACAAATTATGGCCTCACTTATAACAGGTAGCCACACCCTACCTCAACTTATCGCGCTACCAACCTTCCAAGACATCACAGAACGAACACTCCAGCGTGATATCAACGAACTGCTTGCACAGCAACTCATCGAACGACACGGAGAAGCTCGAGCAATCAACTATCAGGTGACGGCTATTGGCAGAATGAACCTAACTCTTGCCACAGACCAACTAGAAGCACTATTTGCCGAAGAAAATCGACAATCTATCCAATATGATTTTGGCAGGCTAGATGTATTGGCCGCTCAATCACTCTTTTCACAGCACGAAACCGACCAGCTAAACGTCTACAACTCCGCATTTCAGCAAAAACTACAAACCGCATCGACAGATATTATCAGACGCGAGCGAGAAAGAATAACGATTGAATTATCATGGAAATCTTCACAATTCGAAGGCAATACTTATTCGCTACTCGAAACCGAAACTCTACTCAAAGAAGGCATCCCTGCAAAAGGCAAAACTCAAGAAGAAACCACCATGGTACTCAATCATAAAAAAGCTCTAGACTTCTCCGAAGAACACAAAGATAATTTCCATAGTAATCTACAAGTTCAGACTATCATTGAACTACACAAAATCCTTGCCGAAGGCTTATTTAACAATGGACTTCGCGAAAGACTCGTGGGTATTACTGGCAGTGTCTATCAGCCCTTACAGAACAAATTTCAGCTAGAAGACGAACTAAAACATCTGTGTGAGATTATCAATACCAAACAAAGTGTCTACGAAAAAGCTTTGTTGGCCTTTACTTACATATGCTATCTACAGCCATTTAATGATGGTAATAAACGTACGGGGCGTATATTAGCGAATGCTATTTTGTATGCACATGATTCGTTTCCTTTGTCACTGAGAGCAGTTGATGTCAATGACTACAAATTAGCAATCTTGGCTTTTTATGAGCTAGGTCTATTGGGCAATGTCAAAAAAGTCTTTATCGATCAAGCTAAATTTGCGACCGAAAACTACGCCGTCTAACATTAAATCCCGACAAAATGTCGGGATACTAGCGCAAAATGTCGGGATTTATATTTATTAGCTCAAGAGTCAACGAACCCCAATTCCGTTGCCCCGATTGTCGTTGTTCGTAGGATTCACGTTGTCTGAATTGAAGTTCGCGAAGAAAGCGTTGTCGGCATTGTCGGGAAAGGCCGAGCTAGACCACAAGTTGCCGTTGTCACCCTGATCGTCGAACCCCTCGTTCCAGTTGCCAGCTAAGCCACAGATCAAGGCCCAACAACCGCCTTCCAATACCGCTCACTATACATACGTTCAGCATACCAAACGTAGGCAAACCCCAACGACGTTATCTGTATTAGAACTAATTAAACAAATAAAATTAGTGGGTATTGTCTCTTGGTATGCTCTTGCGTCCGATCATTCAGCAGACGACGAAACCATTATAGCCGTTGGGTATCGCCAGTTCATTATCAAACAAAGCATACGTTTAATTATACCCCCCCCCCGACTTTTCACCCACATCAATACTATCCAGCAGTTTCTTGTGTTTATAATGCTTGACAAGCCCACGATACGACGCCTGAGTCTCGGCACTACAATCCTCTCTAGACAAAGAGGCTAGTAAATTCCGCTTGAGACGCTTGCCCGGTTGCAGACGATGCGGATACACAACAGCCCCAAGAAACGCCACACCACGCTGACACTCCTGCAGATGTCGCTTGTGTGGATGAAGTTTCAGAGCCAGATGATTATTAGTATAATCTTCAATAATACTAGTCATCTCAATAAGTCTCCGCTTGTCAGTTGATACCAGATAAAAATCATCAACATAACGACCATAATGTTTGAACCCATGTTCGATAGTCACAAATCTATCCAACTGATCAAGATAAATATTACTAATCAACTGAGATGTCAGATTGCCAATCGCAATCCCCACACCTTTAGGCTGGTGAAACAGGCTTTTGCTCGATGGCAAGCCCTGCCATGCACTTCTCGGGCAATTAAACACCGCATCCTGTAGTGGATCATTGAATAAGATAGTT
>JAGQMT010000026.1 GCA_020428565.1 Candidatus Saccharimonadota bacterium
ACAACTTACGATAGAAAAGCGAGCCTTTGCATCTATTAGTCAAGAGTTGGTCATTGGCTTAGGAAGCAATCCTTTGGGGGAGTTTCAGGCCAAACCAGTTGGTAGTCAGTATGTGTTTTATGTTACTGAGTTTATGAGTGGTCAGGCTGTTGTTAAGGCAGAGGCGGTGTCGGGTGAGGCAAGTGCACTTTCGGATGTGGAAGGCAAGGTGGTCTTGGCGGTTGATACAGCAGAACTAGAGGATTCGGCAACGGTAGATATTGAAATTTTGGCTGATGGATATCGAGTAGAAAAAGTTTCATTGATGGCCAACAACAAAGAGGCACAATCTGTGCAATTGGTACCAAATAGACCACACGTGTTCGTGTCGAAGCGTTCTGGGGTTTATGACGTGTATGCCATAGACATAGACGGCAAAAATGAACGCAAGATAGTGTCTGGATCTGGTTTTGAGCGTAATGACATTGCCCTAGTCTCACATATGAGCAAAAATAAAGTGGCATATATCGCTACCAGGGAAAATATTCGCAATTCCAATGGTTATCTGCTGAGTACTTTGTATTTGGTAGATGTAGACTCTCAGGATATTGTCAAAGTAGACCAATCAGAGAGAATCAAAATTATAGGCTGGACTAGTAGTGGCAGATTAGTTTATGTCAAGATGACGGCTGGTGGCAGTGGACCAATGGCCGATAGGCATATTTTGATGAGCGTAAATACCGAAGATTATTCAGAAAAATCCATAGAATTGGCGAATTCAAATTATTTTAATGATGTCATTATGGTTGGCGATACGGCTTATTATGCTTTGTCTAACTTCTATAACGAAGAGGATCAACCCGGTGTTTATGCAGTTAAGGTATCGGGTGGTGATAGCAAGCGGATTGTTGAAGAAGAGGTTTATTCTATAGTGCGTACATCTTACGACACCTTACATTTCAGTGCTAATAATCAGTGGTACGAATATGTAGCTGGTTCACCAATGGCAGGTATGGTCAATCCACCCAGCAATCAAGATAGTAAGTTGTATATAGATGGCACCAACGATACATTCAGCTTGTGGGTAGATAATCGAGACGGCAAGGGTGTATTGCTTAGTTATGACAAGGCCACTGATCACGAGAAGCAACTGACTGCCTTGGCTGGCCTGGGTTATCCTATTTATTGGCTAGATAGTGACACGGTTGTTTATCGGGTGGCAGATAGCCGAGAGACTGCAGACTATGTGATTAGTACCAAGGGTGGTGAGACGCGCAAAATCGTTGATGTGACGGCTTCTAGCGGTATTGCATCTTGGAATTATTACTAGGTATTGGTAGGGTATTCGTGCTGGTGTGATTCAAGCTTGAATACTTGATTTTTAAGGGGTAAATGTGGTATAATATAAAGAGATTAGGCTTTATATGGAGTATATCAATCCCAATAAGTACAATAAACAGGAAGATCCAGACAAAATTGGAGAGTCAAAGACGTCAAAAAAAAAGAAGAAAATATCTAAATTTCCGTTATCATTGACGCCAGAACAGATTAGAGAAGACCCTATTAAGTCATCCTACAAAAAACGCTCTATCTTGGATTTGGTGGATATATCTCGCAACAAGGATGAGTCTGATGCCGAGATTGCTACTGGAGCCAAGAATCCAAAATCGCGCAAGAGACGTCGCAAGAATACGTCAAAGGTTGCTGACGGTGCTAATATTAACGCCGGTGACTCTAGTAACTCGGCTGAAACATTACCAGAATCCGGGGATGAATTAGAGGCGCAACAATCCACGGCCGAAGTTATTGATGCGGATAATTTGACGCAAGCACCTGAGAATGAATTAGATTCTACACCAGAGTCAGATTCGGAATATATGGGCGAACTAATCATTGATCATTCAGATGAACGGATTGATAACCCTGACTACACAGAGGCTTTGGCGGTTACTAACGACACTGAGGCTGGATTTGTGCCTAGCATTGAGACGACTGCGCCAACTGATGTAGCGCCGAGCTTATTTGCAGATGTGCTTGATAATAACATTGAAGATACTGCGCAAATGGCGGATATCAATTATCCAGCTACAGCTTCGGAATATTTTGCACACCATACCACTAGGGAGCCTTTTAATTACGAATTGAGTTCTTCAGCACAGACAGAGGATGTCAAAACTTATAATCAAGTTGCCAGTTCTAGGACGCTGAACGAAGCAGTTTATCGTGCCGAAAAACGAGGCTTGAGCAAAGGCGTGACCACGGGATTGTTATTTGGATGGCTGATTGGTCGACGGGGTAAGGCAAGTTTAGAGAAACAGCTTGATTCTATGGAAAAATCTCATGCGTCTCAGGTGGAGTCATTGCAAAAAGAGCTGGACGTTAAAAGCGAGTTATCCAAACAGCGACTTGGAATTATTGAAAAGACCAAACAGCATGTTAATGATATGGCGGCCGAAATCAAGCGTCGTTCGGCAGAAATTGAGCAGGCATCACGAGAGGCGTTCAAGCCAAAATTTACACCGATGATTGAATCTAACCATGAGACATACTCATCAATGACATCTAGTACACCAGAGTCTGCTTCGCCGGTTTTTGAGGTTGCCGAGCTGACAGGTGTGGTAGAGAAGAAGTCGTCGCCAGAGCCTGTGTTGGGTAGTCGTGTCGAGCAAGAGGATGCCTCAGAACAGGCTCAAACTAGAAAAGAAGTCAGCGCATGGCACAGCTATGACGTGGACGCTAGTACGGGCAGGTTGGCCAAAGAGTCATCAATCGAATATGGCGAGGCCTTTCAATCAGAGCTTCAGCAGGAACGCCTAGCTCATAATGTAGCAGTATCTCATACGGCATCTCAAGTTGGTTCGGCATTGTTTACATCTGGTGGTATCGGTACATCTACCAACCAAACTACGAATATGTCAAATGATTTTGCACCAGATAAGAGTACTGCTACGTTTGATATCGGGCAGGTAGGTCAAGCAGTAGCAGATGTTAGCAAGGCAGTGGTCGACAATATGACTAGTCCGAACATTTGGCTAGTGGCTGGAGTAGTATTTTTGGCTATGTATTTGCTTGGTATGTTTGGCTAGTTGCTTTGGGTTCGGTTCGTCAATATAATACCTATTGATATGTACGAAGGGGACGATTGATGAATTTTACAGAATACCAACAACTAGCACTGAAAACCGCTAACCCCAAGACTAATAAAAATGAGTTATTTCATTTGGTGTTAGGCTTGGTGGGTGAAGCTGGCGAGATTGCCGAAAAAATGAAGAAGTTGGTGCGTGACAAAGATAGTGACGAAGCGCAGATTGACAGGGACGGCATCAAAAAAGAACTTGGTGATGTGCTGTGGTATATTGCTGTGACGGCTAGTTATTTGGATATCGACTTAGATGATTTGGCAGTGGCAAATATCAACAAACTTGCCGACCGTCAGGCTCGTGGCGTGCTATCGGGATCTGGTGACAACAGGTAAGGTAGTCGTAGTCGGAGTGACGCTTTGCAGTGGTGATAATTTAAGTAGCAAACTCTAAGATTTGGGCTTTGTGAATTGCTGGCGGAGCCATTCGTCTAAGCTGTGACCACCGCCACCACTCAGGGCTACGACCAAATCATTAGAGGCTGTGTGGCTTTGGATTTTGTCTGCTAATTGTTGATTTAATTCAGCTGGTTCGGCTTTGGGTTTGGCTTGTTCGCTAAGATGTTGGATGAGTTCGCTAGGTGTGAGGATTTGTTGATTGGGGTCTTCGCGGGCTAGGTAACTTGGCACCCAGTATAGTTTATCAACCTGATCGAATATTTGATGGTGTTCATCGATGGTGTGGTGCATACGGCGATTAGTTAGTGGCTCGTAGATGATGACGAGTTTTTGGTGATTGGCATTGGCGATTTCTTTGGCGATGCCAAGTGCGCCGACGATTTTGTCAGTTGTGTGGGCATAGTCGGTGTAGAGATTGTGACTGAGTTTTTCCATTCTGCGTGATACGCCCGGAAAGTCGTTGATGATATCGATGAGTTCGCTAAGTGGTTTGTTGAATATTCGACTAACGGCCGTAGCAACGAGTAGGGCGTTTTGTTTATTGACTAGGCCGGGTAGAGTAATGTGTTGCAGTTCATGATTGTTATTATCTAGGATTACAAAGGATTCGTCGGCTTCTACATTTAGCCTGTCAAAGTCTGCTTGCCAGATAAACTTGTTTTGACTTTGGCTGAGGAATTGTACAAATGCTTGATTGTAATCTTCTTGAGTTGGGTAGATTTCGTGATGGTCATAACTGATGCCACTTATAATTGCCGCAAAAGGATTGAAGCTCAGGAAGTTACGGTCGAATTCATCGGCTTCTAGCGCAAAAAAATTGGACGTAGGGTCAAAATGACCCATGTCGCCAAAGCTGATTTTTGCACCGATAGAATAGCTAATTGGTTCATTGATGTTTTTGATGAGATAGGTTAGCATGGCGGTGGTTGTAGTTTTGCCATGAGTGCCAGCGACAGCTAGTAGTTTGAGGTTGGCGTTATTGATAATCTGATTGATAAATTCATCTCTTTTGCTGTGTTTGATACTGTTATCTTTGACAAACAGAAGTTCGGGGTGTTGGTTGTTTTCTTTTTCTATGGCTGACGAATACACAAACCAGTCTATTGGGTTTGTGCGATGCGTTTGTTGGATATTATCGGTAGTCTGACCGATGTGTATATCGTTAATACCATGTTCTCGTAGGTATTGTATGTACTGACTATCTTGTTTGTCTGAGCCGCTGACGGTGTAGCCGGCTTGGCTGGCTATCATAGCCAATGGCCCGATGCCAGTGCCTCCAATGCCAGAAAAATATACATGCATATTAGATAGTATCAGTGATTTGCTAAGAAGTAGCAAGTATTTGTTATAATGAATTTAATGAATAATCATAAGCTTGATAAGTATTTTGTGAGATTTAGGCATTTGCCAATTTGGGCGACGTTTGTGATTAGTGGGTCGCTATTTGTGGTTTCGGGTATCGCCCTGCGGGTCAATAATCAGAACATGATTCAATTGCGTCAAGCTGTATTTGATGCTGACGAACAGGGTGGTGATGTGAATAAGGCTTTGAACGAACTGAGGGCGTATGTGTATGCGCATATGAATACAGAGTTAGCCCCGGGTGATAATGCTATCAAGCCACCGATTCAGCTCAAATATACCTATGAACGCTTAGTTCAACAAGAATTAGCCAAACAAGATGGTGGTAGTGGTGACGTTTATGCTGAAGCGCAGGTGTATTGTGAACAAACTCAGCCAAGTGGCTTCTATGGTCGTACTAGGCTAGACTGTATCCGACAGTACATCGATCAGCATGGTGATGTGGATGTGGTGGAGTCGGTCAATATTCCAGAAGATTTGTACAAATTTGATTTTGCCTCACCCAAGTGGTCGCCTGATTCGGCTGGCTGGAGTTTGGTGATGGCCTTTGTCGCCTTGATTATATCCGTGACTAGGTTAGCTGTGGATAGGTCGGTTCGTAGCGCAATACGCAAATTACAATAAGTATGTCCGATAAGTGCATGCGTATGTGTATAGATTACTCCCTAGCCTAGGCTATAGATTATGAGTGTTATGGCTATGGTAAAGTAGTCTCTACTTGTTGCTTTGTGCTTTGTTCTGTGCTCTGTTGGGGTTGGGCTGTTGACTGTTGTTCGGTAGTGCTCGTGTTGGCATTGGCACAAGTTTGACCATTTGGATTTTGTTGGATGAATTTATTGATAGCTTCGGCGACTTGTCCGTCATCTTTTAGGTTTTCCCAAAAGGTAACGTTGGATTTGCTGATTACCATTAAATCTTGAGGTCCATGTAACTCACATCCTAATCTAGTGAGACTAACGTCCTGATTGGCGGTAGTTGTTTCTGTGCCACTTTCGTTGACCTTGAGATAATAAATGCTATCTATAGCAACGTATTCTTTGTTGATGGTTTTGATCTTACCGAAGTACACCTGTCCGCCTTGCAGAAACACGGCTTGGAACTTGCTCTTATCAACTAGGTTGGATTCGCTGGATTTCTCGGTGGTGGAAGTGATAAAGATAATTGCACCGACTAGTAAGGCCACAGAAATGAGCAAGGTCACGGTGATTGTATTGATGAGCTTGAGTTTGCTACGCTTTTTCTTGGGCGTTGGTTCATTGTGGCTTTGGCCACGTGCTTGCTGATTTAATATTGGGCTATTGAATTCCATGGTATTTTTATTGTCCCTCTTGCTTGTTACACTTATTTCCTTGTAGACATATTAACAAAAAATGCTTATGATTTGCAACTTTATAGCCAACTAACTGTTGTATATTTGTTATCACTTTACTATCTGTTAATGATATTAAACACTCTGTGAATCATCAAAAACTATTGACAAACAAAATTGTAACAGCGTACGATTGGGTTACCAATATAATGCTAACAGAGGGAGCTATAAAGCAAATGGCATATAGTCACACAAATTCAAAGGGCGTAACATATCACTTAAACTCAAAGAAAGTTACTCTTCGTGGTGGCAAAGAGCAGACTATCTATTACTTCAGCAAGGATGTACGTCCAGAAGCTAGCGAA
>JAGQMT010000027.1 GCA_020428565.1 Candidatus Saccharimonadota bacterium
CTAAGGACTCCTGTTACCAAGCTAACTGGTTCACTGGATTTGATCAGTCTTGCCTTTACTAAAGCTGCAGTCAAACCTAGCCAATCTATAGCCAGTGCTTTGCAGACTGCCTCAAATTCAATCAAGAGCTTATCTAGTCATGTTGAATCTATTTTAGATGAAGGGAGTTTGGCTAGACAAGAGCAGGACTATGTAAAAGTTAATTTAGCCAAAATAACTCCATCCAGTATTATTCGAAGCCCAAAGTTTTACCTCCCTGTGTCGGTCATATTTGTTTTAGCAGGATTATTGCACGTAGTATTTATGCAGGCTGATATTTATAATCCAACGGTGCTAAAAGTAGCATTGAATTCTCTACTAGCCGCAGTTGTGATTTTGGGATTGGGCGTAGCGCTATACTTTAGGCGACGTGCATCAGAGTTGGTGTATATCACAAATCTGCAAACAATAGCCAACAATAAGCTAGAGCAAGCTAAGCAAGTTTTGATAAACGATATATATAATAATCTAAGCACAGACCTAGTAGGCATTAAGCAAGTAGAATCACAACTGTCCAACATTAGTGTCAGTAGTTTAGAATCAGCAGAAAAACCACATCCTCAAGACGAATCGCTGTCAAATGACTTGGTGTCGTCATCCTCGGATCCAATTACTAGTGCTACTAAATTATTTAGTGGTGGCGTCGATGATTTGTCTTATGTGGTCAAAAAAGTTGAATCGTTCACTGAATTATCCAAACTAGTGCCGGGGGTTGTGTGGAGTATACCCGTAGCTTCGGTCATAGCCAGTGTTTTGCAGGATAGTAGACAGGGGGCTTTGGACAAAAATATCAAAATTATAACTTCTGCTATTCCAACAACAAAACTATCTATAGAGGGCAAAAAGCTGCATTATGCTATTTTGGCTGTATTGAATAACGCTATTAACGCTAGCCCAGAGGGTTCATCTGTAAAGCTTGACCTAGCAGTGAATAATCGCAACAAAATTATGAACATCACCATAACAGACGGTGGTAGTGGTATAGATCAAGCAACCAGAGAGATATTATTTAGCCCTATGAATAGCTCCAATAGTTCTATGGCGGCCACGGGCGTAGGCCTAGATTTGAGTTTAGTTAAAACTATTATGGAGCAGGCCGAAGGTATGATTCATATAGACAGTCAGCCAAACGAGGGCGCAACAGTAAAGTTAAGTGTTAGGCTGGGATGATATTTGCGTAAATTAAGTATAAAGATAGAAAACATCAAGGTCTTTTGTCTAGTTGTATTCTTTTTTTTGTTAGCATATATGCCAGTTCATATTTTTTGTCTACATGGATAGGAACGAGTTTTGGCGTCCGGAGTTTGGCAAAAATTTTCAAAGACATTTTATTGATAATAGGTTTTGTGCCTTTGTTATTGATTAGTCTACGCCAAAAATGGTTTGTTAATTTTATCAAATAAAAGATAATCTATGTCATCGCTATCTATGCGCTATTGACCTTGGGCATTGCGATAATTAGATCTAATCATCAACAGGCTGAGCTATTGGCCCTAATGTATAATTTGCGTTTTTTTATTATTCTTTATTTATGCTGGTTTATTGACTAGATTTTTTGATACACAATGGCTTATCAGGAGGTCTTGTCAGGTGGTGCTAGCGGTGGCTTTGCCGGTTATGGCGTTTGGGTTTTTACAATACACGATTTTGCCAGATGATATTCTTGGTCATTTTGGCTATAGCCGAGAAAATGGTGTCTTGTCGTCGTTCCATATCGATAATAAACCAGATTTAGAGCGCGTCACATCAACATTGCGCGAGCCAAATGTTTATGGAGCGTATTTATTGATTATTATATCGATCGTGTCAGCTTTGATATTGAAAAGTAGAAACAGGCAAGTTCGCAACACTGCTATTGGCTTGCTGGGATTGACCGTGTTGAACTTGTACTTTACCTTTTCTCGCAGTGCTTGGGTAGGCGGTGCTGTATCAGTACTGTTTTTTGGTTATTGGAGTATATTGCGAGGTCTAGATAAAAAGATTATTTTACGCGTTTTGGTAGTGGGTAGTGTAATTGCGAGTCTATGTTTAGCGAGTTTGTTTGTGGCGCGAAATACCTACTTTGTAAAAAACGTTATATTTCATGCTGATGAGAGTACAGTCTTGGAGGATCCAAACGAGCTGAGGCTTCGTTTCTTTAGAGAGTCTATTGAATTAACAATAGCAAATCCAATTGGCTATGGTCCGGGTACGGCTGGCCTAGTATCGATTCGTAATGATGAACAAGGTGTAGTATTGAACGAAAATTATTATTTGCAAATTGCGCACGAAGTTGGTGTTCTGGGCTTAGTATTATTTATTGCGATACTAGCACTGGCGTTTATTAGATTGATCTCTAGGCTAGAAAAAGGATGGTTTTATATTGCTTTGACGATGTCTTTGATAGGTCTGTCGTTTACTAACTTATTGGTGCATATTTGGCCTAGCGAGGCGGTCACCTATACTTGGTGGGGACTAGCAGGTCTTGGGTATTTTTATGTCATACCCCAGAAGTTTAGACCAAAAAAATCACAAAAGACCTAGGACTTATAACTGTCATTGATTAGTTTGCTTATTTTATTGCGGAAGTGATTTTTGTCAAAACTGCTGGCAAATTTTTGAATTTGCCACGAGTCATATTTGCTTGGAGTGAACTTGGTAATTGCTTCTACGATAGATTCTGTAGTTTGCTTGGTAAAAAAATCGCCAGTTTTGTCAGGTATCACATAATCTAATGCTCCGCCCGCTTGGTAGGCTATTACGGGGGTCCCACAGGCTAATGCTTCGACTGGTGCAATACCAAAATCTTCGAAGCTGGCAAAGATGAATCCACTAGCTTGTGATAGCAGATTAATTAAATCCTTGTCACTGGCATTGGTTTCAAATTTAATAGTTGGTCCAGCAATAGACTTTAGGTATTCATGTTCTGGTCCTACTCCAACTACGGTTAATTGGGAATTGGTTTTATTGCAGGCCTTGATGATTAGGTCTGTTTTTTTCATCGGCACTTGCCTACCTAGTGTGACAAATCCAGATCTTTTGACCTTGGAGTGATTAATAAAACGCTTGGTATCGACGGGTGGGTGTATAACGCTAGCATCACGGTTATAAAATGCTTTGATGTCTGATTGAATGTGGCTAGAGTTAGCTACAAATATATCTACATTTTGGGCGGCTCGGTAGTCTCGATTTCGTAGTGGATTTATTAGTAGCTTTAGTCCTAATCTTGCTAGCCACTGTGGTTTAATTCCGGGGTTTTGTAAGTATGTTTCGTAGTGTCGCCAGTAGAAATGCACTGGTGTATGACAATAATTAATATGTGTTGGCTTATTGTGATTGGATTTAGCTTGGCCGGCAAACTTGGCTTCGCCATTGCCAGAGCTGGATATAACGATGTCAAAATCCGATAGATCCAAATGAGCAAACCACCACTGACGAAGTAGGGGTAAGAATTTACGTAATTGCCTGAAGGGTGGATGCTGTAAGTATCCAGTAATAACCTTGTTATCTAATCTTTTACGCCAATTATCCGAACAATAGGATGTATAAATAGGCGCCTCTGGATAAAGGGTATGTAGTTGCTCTACTACTTTTTCGGCCCCACCGCCATATATCCAATCATGAACAATGGCAATTTTTGGCGTGTTGGGTTTTGGCATTATTTAGCCCCGCGTCGGAGCAGGACGACTGCAAACGTTCGAGCGAGTATAACGATATCATTCCAGAAGCTCCAATTTTGGACATAATATAAATCCAACTTACGTCGTTCTTCGTATGGTAAATCTTTACGCCCAGAAATAACAGCAAGCCCAGTCATGCCTGATTTAACACTCAAGATCAAACTCTTTTTGTCGTATCGGTCTAAGTCCCTGGCAACTAGCGCCCTAGGTCCTACTAGGCTAATATCACCACACACAACGTTAATCAACTGAGGTAATTCATCTAATGAGGTTGACCTGAGCAGATTACCAATTTTGCTAACTCGTGGATCATTATCGAGTTGGTCGCCATTTTGACGATAGGTTTTAACTAATTCTGGTTTGCCCATTTTGGCAAAAGCCTCTTCTGGTAATAGGCCATTATATTTGGTCTTCATGGTACGAAATTTGAAAATTTTTACTGTAGAATTAAATCTACTGAGGCGTTCTTGTCGAAAGAAAATTGGACCATTATCAAATAAAAATATCAGGATCGAGATTAAAAGCATCAGTGGTAGAGATATCAGGAGTATCATTCCACCTATGATGATATCGAATAGTCTTTTGACGACACGCCCCCAGCCAACTAGAGCTGTTTGATGCACGGCTATTACTGGTAATGAGTAAAACAAGTCAACGTCTATGTTGCCAGAAAATAACTCACTATTACCAGGCACAAATCGGTATGAGATATGATTTTCTTGGGCGTATGATAGGATTTCTGAGTTTTTGTCTGGATCTGGATATAGCTCTGTCTGGATGATGCTATTGATACCAATGTTTTCTAGTGATTTTATTGCTCCAGAAAAGCCATTTGCAACGTAGTAGCCATCGTATTTTTTGGAACGTTTGCCAACTATGCCGACTATTCTATAACCAGAAGATTTTGTATCATTTAGGGCATGTATAAATTCACTGGATATATCCGAAGAGCCTACGATGAGGACATTGCTGACACCAATACCAAAGCTAAAGAGGCTCCTGCGTATGCCCCTAGCAACGGTGCGAAATAGGAGTAGTATCACAAACGATAAACCTAGCGAATAGACAGGCACTAATCGGGCGGGGAATATTTCTTTATTTGATACATATTCATAGCCAATGGCTACTAGTATGCCCAAGAAACAACCAACAAGCAGTCTGGCAAATTCAGAAAAGCGGTTTTCATAGACACTTTTGCTGTATAGACCTACGAATCCAAAAGTGATAATCCATAATGGTAAGATATATAGACAGGCTGTTAAATAGTCTCTGGCGGATATGATTTCTATAAGTGGACGTTCGTCTAGTTTGACTCGTAAGATATACGCCAGGGAAAAGGCTGCGACTAACGTCAAGAAGTCACCGATGACAAGTAGGATACCGTATCGCAGTGACGCATTGTTTTTCATAGATTTATTTTATCACGTTGTCCTGAGTGGGCGCTGACTTTACCTGATTGCAGTTGTTTAGTTTCTGGATAAATACAGTGGTCATATATGTAGATTATAGCACTTTTTATCAAAAATAGCAAATCATTCTAGGATTTAACCCAATTTTGTAGTACAAAATACGAAAATAGGCTACAATAGACACTAACATTATGGCGGTAAATAAGCAAACTAGAGCCCAAATAACCAAACAGAGGCGTACCCGTAAACTGGTGATTCAGTTTGCTGAATATTTGGTGGGAGGCGGTGTTTGGTTCTGGAGTGGGTATATCTTGATTATATTACTGGATGATATGTTGGGTTTGTTTATGGCTAACTTGATTGGCAATACGGTTGGTATTACCCTGAACTTTTTAATACAGCGTTACTGGGTATTTCGTACTAAGCGAGCGGGCAAGATTGCCTTTACGGCTGGCAGGTATGTAGCCTATACATTGGTTAATGCGTTCTTGTTGAACTTTTTAATATTGTACACTTTGCGCGAATATCTTGGACTGGGTCCAGAGATTGGGCAGTTTGTTGCTAGTGCTTTTTTTACCTTTTGGAATTATTTCTGGTACAAGGTCTGGGTGTTTCCCGAGCCGAATCATCCACATCGGCAACACACCAGGCCTCGTATTCGCAAGGTTCCACGTCATTTAACAACTCGTCATTAGAAAGGATATACAATGACTGAAAGCTTACGACCAACCAAAAAGCAAAAGATTTTATTAGACTTTATCGATAGTTTTATTCGTGAACATGGCTATAGTCCGAGCTACCGTGAGATTATGTCTGGACTTCGTTATAATTCTGTTGCGACTGTTGCTCTGCATGTTAATAATCTGATCAAACGGGGGCATTTGCGTAAACGTGATAATTCAGCTCGTAGTCTTGAGGTGGTTGGTTCTGATTCGATGCGGGAAGGTAAACTAGAAGCCGTAAAGGCTACGCAAGAAAAATGGCTAGTAGACAGAGTAGATGCTATGCTTAAGACTCAAGAAGAGGCTGATAGGCCCGCAGAAAAGGACATAGACGATATCTATGTGCTGATTGGTGCATTGCATGTGCTGGGTTTAGATGACGCAGTGCGAGCATTTGTGCCGAGGCTCACAGATGTCAAAAAACGCTCAAACGCCAACTAATTTGGCTGATATGACAATCGGTTGGAATAATTTTCTAAAAAATCAAAGATTTAAGTAAAATTCATAAAGGCTTCATTTGCATTGACTATTAACAGATAGGGCGCTATAATCTCTTTGTACTTTGAAGTATATTCTGAGTAATATTCGGGGGTAGCCTTCGAATAGATGAAAGTGGAGCAAGTGCTTCACCGCGCTACTCTGGTACATTACAATAATTTATATTCGGGAGTAGCTCAATGGTGGAGCAAGA
>JAGQMT010000028.1 GCA_020428565.1 Candidatus Saccharimonadota bacterium
ACCTCAGTTGATACCAAAGCATGAGGTTCGTGTGCCATAACACCGGCAGACAGTGGATCTAGATCGTATCCATCAGGTCCTTCATTGAAAATCTTAGCTCCTTCACCCAACATTCCTTCATTAGGCACAATCTGATATGGCTGCTCATCCTCTATACGTACAGGTATTTTTTCTGACATTGTATATTCTCTTTTTATTACTTATGGTTAGAATTATATATTCCTATACTAAGAAAATCAAATCAAAGTTAAGGCTTATTTGACTTTGAGTCGGCTCTTAAGAAAAGTGAAGCCAAAGGTGCTGCCTTTGCCCTCTGTGCTCCTAAATACGATTGCACCTCCTTGGGCGACGATAACTTTCTTGGCCATAAATAAGCCCAATCCCGTACCATCAGGCCTAGCCTTTTTGGCATTATCTGCCCTAAAAAATTTGCTAAATAAGTTGTGTTGTTCTTTGCGTGGCACACCAATACCATTGTCAGTCACCGTAAATTCTACAGATTGCCTACCATCTTTGAGCACAACGTCAATCTGCCCACCTTTTGGTGTGTAGTATATCGCATTATCTATAAAATTAGTCATTACTTGACGAATCTTCGTCTCGTCCATCATTAGTACAGGAAAATCCTTTGGTTTGTGATAAACCAATTTCAAGCCTCTAGCTAGGGCGGTTTCCTTAATCTGTGCTATTTCGCTATCTACAATATCCGCCAGATTAAGCGGTGTAGCTTCTATGATAAACTTACCAGTCTTGAGCCTAGACAGATTAAGCAAATCAGCAATTAAATACACCATACGCTGGCTACTGATAAAGGCCTGACTTAATAGCTCCCTCTGGTCATCATTGATCTTACCAGCATCGCCCTCCAGCACCATACTCAAGTAGCCCTTGACAGATGTTAATGGTGTACGTAACTGATGAGACGCCATACTAATGAAGTCGTCTTTAGTCTGATCGAGAGCTATAAGTTTATCATTAGCCCTCTGTAGCTTCTTGGTGGCCTGTTCTATCTCATCCTTGAGGTGCGTGTTGAAGTTTTGAATTTCTTCAAACCGCAAAGCATTTTCTATCGCTATAATCATCGAATTAGCTACTATCTCCAAAACTCTAATATCTTGAGGATTATAAGGGTTTCCGCTCTTCTTAGTACCCAAAATGATGTATCCGACCCCTTCTGCGTCGACATCGTTAGTAAGCCGTACGAGCACTGCCACACCATTTGCCCTCATGCCAGCCTGCAGTTCTTTGTCGGTATCATCCAGCGCATCAGCCACAACCACCTTATGATCAAGCTTAGGGGTATGTAATCGCGCCAACTTCACATCCGAAGCGTTGGGTCTCATTGGCAAATCGCCTATAATACGCTGTTTTTTGGTATCCGTCTCTTTAAGCCCAAAGGCACAATATTCTGGCTTGATATCCGCAGACAACACATCAGCACTCGCCCTAAGCATCTTATTCAGGTCCATAGTCGATACCAGGACATTATTAAGGTTATCCAACAGAGTCTGCGAATCATAAGCATCCTGATAAAAAAATCTGTTAGTCCATTTATTAAAGAACTTGCGTAGTGGCTGGAAAGAGAATGCCAAAACAACCGCCATAAGCGTATAAGCAACCCTTTGCAAGGACAAACTAGCATCATTAGGCAGTAAGACATTAATTATATTGAATGATATAACACCATATATTATGGAAAGCGCGAGGATCGATAAAACATAGCCTAAAAATCTTACAATTATCAATCTAATATCAAAAAGCCTATGCTTGACAATCCCAAAAGTAAAACCGCCGACTAGAATAAGAGTAAACATAGGTCCAATACTAGTGATAGAAAATAATCCTGTTAAAATTGGCAGCACTGCGTTCGTGACAGCTATTAATCCCAAGGTCAATACAAGACTGAATAACATGATCTGATAGCGCTGTCTATCTAGGCCATTAGTCCTTCGAGATGATACATGCAATACGTAAAATATCAGTAAAATATTAACAAATAATACACTAAAATACACTCCAGACAAGGCCCCAAACTGAAGCGCTATAATATCGCCCTGCCACTCAATTCCTCTAACTACCAGACCTGTTAGGGCTAGTAAAGATGATATAGTACCAACTGACACTATGAGTGATTGCCACTTAAGGAAAAATCTATTACGTGACATAGAAATAACAAATGAAAGCAGTAGAACTACTGCCAACGAAGACGAAAATAGGACTAAATGATTAATTGTACTTAGAGCGCTTAGGCTAAACACTCGCTTATTACTAAAGTAGTTAGATATTATCCAAACCGATATACATAAGGAAGATGTAAAAAAAACTAAATTTCGTACAGACCTATAATCGCGCAGAAGAATAGTCAGGGCAAGTAGGAAAACTAACGAAGCAACAATGATATTAATAATCAATAAAGGCGTAATCATAATTAACATTATAATACTTACGCCTTTATATATCTAAATTTAAACAAATATACTAGTGAATATCGGGAATTAGGCCGAGCTTATTACGTGCTATCACCTTGGCCAAGGATCGATAAAAGGAATGCTTCGTATTTCTCACGGTCTTCATTCCATCCACGGGATCTACATAAATCGCGCCTGGAGCGACCACTGGACGGCCTCTTTTATTACCCGTCAGCAAATGACGCATAGCTTGTTCACTTGCAACACCAGCAGCTAACGCTACACCCCCAGCTAAGGATGGTGCAGACATCTCACCATTACTCACGCGCTGAAAAACATCGAGACTAGCATAAGAAGGCAAGTGTGCAAGCCATTTAGAGACTTCTACGTCATAGTCCTTAACTTCATCCAGTGGCATTCCATCCGGTATGCCTAGCCATTGCTCAAAAGTCTTTCCCCGCCCTTCTACAAATGATGTGACCTGAGCGCCAAAACCTATATTCATAGCCATTAAGACAGGCGCTCCAATCTTACGAGCCTCTCTGTTAATCATAGTGCCCAACTCTGGCATAGTAAATTCTGTTTCATCAATAATTAAATCTGCATCATGACTAAAGTCTTCTATATTATCGCCAGTGACACCGTCTGTATATACTTCTACATCTAACCATGGGTTAATTTTCAAAAGACCCCTAGCAACCGTCATAGCTTTATTCATACCTACGACATCCATACCGGAAAATGCTTGTCTATTAATGTTCTCAGGACCAAATTCCTCTGGATCCGCCAGTCTAATCTTACCCACTCCAGCACGAACCATCTGCTCAGCTAGCAAACCGCCGTCTCCGCCAGCTCCGGCAATTGCTACCGTTGCATTACGCAAACGCTCCTGCTCAGAATTGCTGAAAAATCCTCTATTGCGACTAAACATCACTTCCGGAGGTGTCAAGTCGTCAAAGTCAAACTCACCTTGCCCCAGTGTCGTCCTAGAGCCAGCGAAAAAATGCGCCATTTTATTTGGCCTAGTAGTATATTTACCCTCGACTTCACGGGATCTAAATGTCAAATCCTTATCCCACATAGCACCTATAACAGCATCCGCCTTGAACCTAATTGCAAGATTGGATGTGTTATATTCTTCTATAAACTCTGGCTCTGCTATGACTTCTGCAGGTAGGCCAATCTTCAAGAAATGATTATATAAACCATCTTCAACAACAGCATATACATAATCCACCTCCATGTCCAACGCATGATGCATCATAGCTCGCATCAATGCTGCGGAAACGAGTAGGTCCGACCCATTTGCTCTCTTATTAGGCTCCACCACGAGTCTCGACGCCTCTACAGAACCAGCGGGAACTTTGACATCAAAATACTTCTCTATAGGAAGTCTGTCCTCTTCTGAATCACTACCCTTCACTATTAGTCGAGAGGTTGCGGCAAGATGAACGGGTTCTGTATTATTTGCATATACACCAAAGTGTATGGATCTCGTATCGTCATGATCATGTTCGCCACCATCGGCGTCTCGGCTACCCGCTTCTAGAAAGCCCATTTCATCAACATACACAGATGCTCTTAGCCTACGCGCTTCTAATAACTCCTCAGGGTCTGTCAAAACGTGCAATTCAAATGTTTTGTGAGGCGCTACCACATCTTCATGAGTAGTCGTAATATCAGACATAACACCCGTTTCTGACAATCGAGGTTCAAATTCTTGGATGCTCATAGTAATAAATATAGCCTTTGCTTATTTTAGATAATAAAAACCGTCATGAATTTGGCTCTAGGCTTAAAATTCATGACGGTTTGTTTAATAATGTGCTTAAATTACGCTTATTATCGTACTTGATGTACTACTTTCAGTGTAGCAAGAAAAATACAAAATGTCAAGCATTTTGTTACAAGAAAACTACCCATTGAGTTTTGCAATAGGCACAGACTTTTAAGTCTACAGAACCCCTCAGCTAATTGCAAATGGTTATCCACAAGAAAAATTATTATCAAAAACTCAATTGACAAACGGTCAGCATGGGCATATAAATAGACTTAGTACGTTACGAACGTCACATTTGAACATTTTGAGACTAAAGACACCCTCCTGCAATACGCGTCAGGAGTGTGTCTTTTTTTTGCATAACACGCACTAAATATAATAGTCATAGGGGACCAAATGACAAAGATAGCCATAATAGAAGATGATCAAGCTATATCTCAGATGTATAGGATTAAGTTTGAAGCCGAAGGGTATGAAGTAGAAATAGCGGCTAATGGTAAGTTAGGCCTAGAGTTAATAGACAAGTTTAGGCCAGATATTGTATTACTAGACTTAATGATGCCAGAGATGAATGGCGATGAAATGCTCAAAGAATTAAGACAGACTGAGTTTGGTAAGACATTAAAAGTTATTGTACTTACCAATATGGGAGAGCAGGAAGCGCCGGATAGGTTACGCATGCTGGATATAGCTGCCTTTGTAACAAAGTCCGACATGACCCCACGTCAGGTTGCCGAACTAGTCCAAAAGCAACTAGCCTCTTAATTAGCTGTAGTCACGCCAATAGACAAGTACGCCTGTCTATTGTTGATTAGCAGACTAGAATAGCAATAGTTTGCATATCGACATACAGATGTCCTAAAAAAATGACATTTGAGGTAAAATCGTACATAATTAAGTACTATGAGCACGAGCAACTTTGTCTACAAGACCTACCAGATTGGCAATGACCAGCAAACTGTTTCTTTTGATTACACATCCGTTCATGATGGCAATAACTATAACTTCACCGAGGTTATTCAGTTTCCACAGCCACTACTAGACACACCGAGTATTCACAACGCCCTGCAATCTCTTCATCTTGCGCTAGGTATTAGCTATTACAAGATATTCGTCAATCAAACTATAAATCATCCTTATTACATGGATGCCGCCAAAGCTGGCTTTTGGAACAATGTCTTCCTGAATGGACTTGGTGAGTTTTTGTACGTCAACAGATTACACCATGACAGGCTAGCTAAGTTTACACCGCAGAACGGTACCCCAACATTTGACGTAGAGCCTACAGACCAATACCAAGAGCGGGCCATGATGGGCATCGGCGGTGGCAAGGACTCCATCCTAGCGGGCGAGTTACTCAAATCAATTAACTTACCTATAGATGGTTTTGTTATGGCCACCGGAAATCAGCTAGGACAGGCGCAAGACGTGGCAAAGGTCATGGGCGTCGATCTATTAGCCATAAAACGAACTTTAGACCAAAGCCTACTCACCGTCCAAGAAACTGCAGGCGCATACAAAGGTCACGTGCCGATTTCGCTCATATTCGGCCTAGTTGGTTGTGTGTTAGCCATCAATCAAAAGGCAAAGTATGTCGTTGTTGCAAATGAATCCAGTGCCAGCATACCAAGGGTCATCTGGCAAGACAACGATATTAATCATCAGTGGAGTAAGTCGTTTGAATTTGAGCAACTATTTCAAGACTACACACATCAATATATCAACCAAAACGTAACCTACTTTAGTGCTATTCGTCCACTGAGCTCTATTGCCATTGTTAAGCAATTTGCCAAATATAAGCCGTACTTACCGGTTTTTACATCGGATAACTCTGTATTCAAAATAAATTCCGCCGACAGACCCCATAATCGATGGAGCCTCAACAGCCCTAAGTCACTGAGTAGCTTCATACTGTTGTCTCCTTGGCTGACCGAAGAAGAGCTTATTACGACCTTTGAGCGAAATTTTATGGACGAAGCTAGTCTAGAGGACTTACTATATGAATTAATCGGCCATAAGGGTCATCAACCACTAGACTGCGTAGGTACCGAGGAAGAGTTACTATTATCAATCAGCCTGGCTTATCAACAAGGAAAACTCCAACGTACATACCTGATGCAAAAACTTGTAGATAAGCATCTAGTAAGAGTGAGTGAAGACGTTAAACATTCCACTCCACTAGCTATAATGCTCAGACCATCACCTGAACATGCTATCCCGACAGAAATATATTCCA
>JAGQMT010000029.1 GCA_020428565.1 Candidatus Saccharimonadota bacterium
CTGCCAACAAACCTAAAAAAAGGTGATGTAGTAGGTAGCGTGAGTAGTGAGTTGGGTAGCTCGTCAGTTGAAGCGGTGCTAGATCGAAACATAGCTGGTCCTTCTTTGTGGTGGAAGCTTGCAAATTATTGGCGCGAAATAAAGTAGATAGAAATCATCAGCTGTGACACGTAATTAGACTGCAATATCAAACAATAACATATTAAGTTGACTTTGTGATATCGTTTATGGTTATATTTTATCAATGAAAGCTAGACAAAAATCCAAAAATACCAATACCGATATTCGCTTTATTCTTTTGAGGGTTGCCAGAGTTCATTATCTCTATCTATTGGCTTATATTGTGTCATTGATAATATTTGATAGCGCTAATTTGATTACGCATGAAGCAATAATAGATAGGTTTACAGCTGTCGGCTCATTGCTAGTAGTGAATACGATTATTTGGTATTTGTGTAAGGCTAAAGTACGCAGTAAATTATTTTATCAGGTGTTGTTTGTCGCTTTGATCTTGTCTGATATCGCTTTCGCGTCCGCTAATGTTTACTGGCAGAGAGGTATGGCCAGCAAAGCTGTTGCCTTGTTTGCGGTGCCTATTATTTCGGCTGGACTTTACAAAAGTCGGAGCTTGGTGCTGGCAACGGCTGGGTTGTCATCAGTGGTTTATGGTTTATCGACGATTCGCTACTTTTTTGATAATTACGGACAAGGTTATCGAGTAGAGCTGTACGGTGAGTTGTTCTTTTATTGTAGTTTCTTTTTTGTCTTAGCATTTATGATGATGATTAATTTCCGTAAATCATCAGAGTAGATTGGCTAGCTGTCGGTGAAGATAATTGTATCGGATAATTCTGGAGGCATAAATCCTTTTTCGGGCTTAAACTCGGCTTGCCATTTATAATTTTGACCATATCCAAGGTCTTTCATTAGTTTGGTGGGTGCATTTCTCAGGTGTAGGGGTACTGGTAAATCTGGATAATCTTGGGCTACGGATAAGGCTTTGTACATTGCATCGGTGGTAGCACGTGATTTTGGAGCTTTGGCTAAGACGCTGGCACAGTGAAACAAATTATACTGAGCTTCTGGCATGCCGATTTGTGTGACAGCCTGAAAAGCACTGACGGCGATATTTAGAGCCGCCGGTGCCACTAGGCCGATATCTTCGCTAGCAAAAATCACCATGCGTCTGGCGACGAACTTGGGGTCTTCTCCTGCTTGTAGAATACGCGCAAGATAATACAGAGTGGCGTCAATATTTGAACCACGCATCGACTTAATAAAGGCGCTAATCAGGTTGTAGTGATTCTCGCCATTTTTATCATAGCCGGGTACTCGTTTTTGGGCAGCAGTCTGCACTAGTTCCTTCGTGATCACTTGACCGTTTGCGAGTTGACTGGCTACCTCAAGATTGCCTAGGGCAACACGTCCATCCCCACCTGATAATTCAGTCAACATATCAACGGATGCAGTGGGTAGTTGCTTGGCTGTTAGTTTGAGTGATTGAGCTGCTCGCCTGATTAGTTTTTTCATATCTGATTTGCTAATCGGTTCTAACACAATTACGCGACTGCGACTAAGTAACGGTGTAATTACTTCGAAACTAGGGTTTTCGGTTGTTGCGCCAATCAAGGTTATGAGACCGTTTTCTACATAAGGGAGAAATGCATCCTGCTGACTTTTGTTGAAGCGATGAATTTCGTCAACAAACAGTATAGTTCTCGTGGCTAGGCGGGCGTGTACTTTGGCGTCTTCGATAACATTCATGATGTCTTTTTTGCTAGCGACTACAGCGCTTAATTCTACGAAATTTGCCTCCATTTTGTCTGCGATAATCCTAGATATAGTTGTCTTGCCACTACCGGGTGGCCCCCAGAATATGAGCGAAAATGGTTTATTACTGTTAATTAGTTCGGTGATGATTTTGCCATCACCAATAATATGGTCTTGGCCAAGGACATCTTCGAGTTTACTTGGACGCATTTGTTCGGCTAATGGACTATAGCTCATAATCTGTGTCTAGAAATTCTTCTAGGTCTTCCAGAGAAATCTCCTTGGTTGGAGTCGGAACATCGATAGTGACGGCTTTGTATTCAAACGCCATGTTGGTGCTGGTGTCGGTATCCACTGTTAAGATGCGACGTGTCAAGAATTCTTGATCATCGAACCATAGATAAGAATAGCTGTTAGTATCTGCGTCGTGGGTAATCTTGTATTTGTAGCACATTTTGTCATCACACTGTTCCATAGCTTCAAATTTGTAGTCGTCCTTGAATGATTGAACGTCTTCTGAGGTCTCGCTAGTAAAGTCGTAACTAATAGTCTCTTCTGTGTCTTCTTCGGCTTCTTCGGTGTAATGCGCCCAGACATTATCAGAGTAATCTTTGATGTATATCTCATTGCCAAGAATAATGGTTTCATCTATGAGGTCGCCATTTTGATGGGTGGTACTACTGGTCTTTTTGGGGTTTTCGGCTTTAATGATGTTGATCTCTTCCGAATTTTCGCTGGTAGTCGTGATGCTCAGTACGTAACTGTCATCAGTCGTGGCTTCGTCTTTGGCTGCGAATTTGCACAGTGGCTCATCATTGACGAGTTCATAACAGGCATCAAAAGTTTCCATACTAGAAAGTTGTAGGGTTTGATTGACACGTCGACCAGTGGTAAATAATGCGCCAACAATACAGATTACTAATATTGTAATCAGCGCCATGATATGTGGTTGTTTGATAAATTCTAATTTTGAGGTGTCCCGTGCTTCCATTGATATCAATTATATACGAATTTTATAAAAATTGTGCTTTACATGACAATTAGCTTATGTATAATTAGTCGTGTTAACAATTTAAATATCAAGAGTGTGGCGAGAGTTCTGGCTCGTTGACCCACCAGCAACCTGTATTTATATAAGGTGCTAAATCCAGCCGCTCATTGTGGCGGAAAGATATGAACACTTCATAGTCCTTTCGGCCATTATGCGCAGAAAGGATATTTTTTATATTATGACACAGCAAGAGAGGCATGAGTTTACTCATATTTCCGAGCGAGTAAATAATATATCGTCAGATATATCAAATTTAAGTTACTGCAGGAGAGCCAAAGGATCGCCCGATGAAAATTTCTTAGGCTTATTGGCCAGAGAGTTGATTGCGCTGAAGGTAGCTGAATACTACGATGATGGCATAATTGCAGTTCAGGCTGAAATTGCATTAGAAACTAAAGTTGAGCATGATGACCTTAGTAAGCCCGACTCATTTTTGCTACGTGCAAGAAATTGTGCCCGTAGGTTAGTGGCCGGGCAGTGTGAATTGTATACTTTGTTTTGGCAGGGTGTGCAGTACGATGAAACTGGAGAGTTGCTGTTTGAGTTTAGCCTTCTACCAAAGGAGGAGGTGTAAATGTCAAATTTTAAATTCGCTTCGGAATCAGTAGCCGCTGGACATCCAGATAAGGTAGCTGACCAAATCAGCGATGCCATTGTCGATGCTGTCCTATTACAAGATACTCAAGGTAGGACAGCTGTAGAAACGTTGGTCGCCCACGATAGAATTGTATTGGCTGGCGAGGTCAACACATTTGCCAAGCTAGATATCGAACAAATTGTACGAGAACAAATCAAAAAACTTGGCTATACGAACCCTGATTGGGGATTTAGTGATCAGTCGCCAATAGACAATTATCTACATCAACAATCGAATGAAATCGCAGTGGGTGTGGATGATTATGGTGCGGGTGATCAAGGTATCATCTTTGGTTATGCCACTAACGAGACGGAGCAGTATTTGCCAGCTCCTATTGCCATATCTCATGCACTGGTGCGGGCATTGGATACGGCTCGAGAAACGGGTCGGATTAGCTACTTGAGACCCGATGGCAAAGCGCAAATTGCACTGAATTATGTTGATGACAAACCAGTATCGGCTGAGCATGTGACAATTGCAGTACCTCATAGTAAAGAGGTTGATTTGGATACTGTTAAACAAGATATATACAAACATATCGTTGTGCCAGTACTTGCAAATTACGGCTTTGAAATTGACGTGGAGAAGTTGATAGTTAATGGGACTGGCGTATGGCATAACCCTGGACCTAGCTCGGATAGTGGATTAACTGGTCGAAAGATAGTCGTCGATAGTTACGGTGGCTTTGCCAGAGTTGGTGGTGGGGCGTTTAGTGGCAAAGATCCTAGTAAGGTTGATAGGTCTGGTGCCTATGCGGCGAGATTTATTGCCAAAAATTTAGTGGCCAATGGTCTTGCTGAACGAGCAGAAGTCGCTTTGGCTTATTATATTGGTGCAAAAGAGCCAGTCAATTACACGGTCGAGACATTTGGTACAGCCAGAGTGAGTCAAGTTGAGATCGACAAAAAAGCTCGACAGATTTTAGTGCCATCAGTTAGGAATATCATTGAGCAACTAGATTTACATAGACCAATATATTTACCAACTGCAAGCTATGGTCACTTTGGTCGGAATGAATTCCCTTGGGAGAGGGTTATCGATGTCAATTGAGCGTAGTCCAAGGCTTGGTTTACTCAATATCATGTCCTCGCCAGCATACCTCAAGACTGAACATCAGTGGCGGGATGCACTAGCCGATTTCGTTGATATTGTACCGGTGCGCTTTGATGATGACCCTAGAGACGAATTCTCTAGGGTGGACTTGGATGATTGGACCTATCCTATCTCTGAGGTTGCCTCCACTTTAGATGGTTTGATTATCACCGGTGCAAACTTAGAGCTATACCCCGATGGTCGGGAGTTGCATTTTGATCGGATTAGTTATTTTTGTCAGCTCAATGAGGTAATCCATTGGACAGTATCAGAAAAAAGGCTCAGTGTGTTTTCGTGTTTAGCTAGTCATATAGCCTTGAAGTCACTAGTCGATTTGGATAGAAATATTCAAGCTGATAAAACTTTTGGTGTGTTTGAACATCATTGCGCTACTCAGTCATGGATAACATCAGGCCTTGATACCCATGTCGTCAAGGCTCCGCATTCTAGGTGGGGTAATATTGACACCGATCGTGTCTTGGCTAGTGGCCTAGATGTAGTTGCTGATAGTGACGAGGTTGGCTGGTTGATAGCTGAGGCTAGTTTTGGACGGGGTAAGGCGGTGTTTTTGCAAGGTCATCCAGAGTATCAGCGTGACGATTTGTATAATGAATACAGACGTGATCAAGCGAAGTCTGGTGTGCCAAAGAACTACTTTACCGACAATATCCCAACCAAATTACCAGAATATTCCTGGGCGGATGATGCGAATATTTTATTTAGGAATATCGGTTCCATTGTTACGGGTGAACGAGCATGATTTTGATACAATAGACCATAGCAGGCCTCCTTTCTGTAATTATTTAGTGGAAACTACAGTTTACGGAGCCTGCTTTTATGTTGCAAAGGTCATGGATGAATACGGTAAAATTGCATTTTGGCGTAATCTATGCTACAATATAGATTAGTAGTATCATAAATAAAGATAGGTAAAGTTCAGTGCAGAATCAGACTCAAGATCCGTCCAAAATTCGTAATATTGCAGTAATTGCTCATGTTGATCATGGTAAAACAACCATGGTTGACGGTCTGCTAAAACAGTCCAAGACATTTCGTGATAATCAAGCCGAGATGAATCAAGAGCTTATTATGGATAGTGGCGATCAAGAGCGTGAGCGTGGCATCACTATTACGGCTAAAATCACCGCTGTACAGCATGGCGAATATCGCATTAACATTATCGATACGCCTGGTCACGCCGACTTTAGTGGCGAAGTGGAGCGTACTCTCAACATGGCTGATGGTTGCCTGCTAATTGTTGATGCCCAAGAAGGTCCTATGCCACAAACTAAGTTCGTATTGTCCAAGGCATTGGAGCTTGGACTTCGACCAGTTGTTATCATTAACAAAATTGACAAGGATGGTAGACGTATCAGTGATGTCGAGGACGAGTTGGCTGATTTGTTCTTAGAATTAGCGGTGGACGAGTCACAGCTACAATATCCAATCTATTATGCCATTGGTCGAGCCGGCAAGGCGTGGTCGGCGATGCCCGATGACACCGAAGCGGACGCTGATTTGTCGCCAATATTTGATGCAATTATCAATAAAATTTCACCGCCAGCAGTTGATCAGGCAAAGCCGTTCCAGATGTTGATTAACGCACTGGCTTGGGATAATTACAAGGGCAAATATGCCATTGGTAGGATTACCAGAGGCGCAGTCAAGGCTGGTGATCAAGTGACTCTATGTAAAAAAGACGGCACTTTTGGCAAGGCGAAAGTAGACAATGTATTCATGAGCCATGGAGTTAGCCGCTTTGAAGTCGGTACTGGTGTGGCTGGCGATATTGTTCAGCTGACTGGTATTGCCGATGCGCAAATCGGCGAGACTATTGCCGATGCAGATAATCCAGAGGCGTTGCCGCTGCT
>JAGQMT010000002.1 GCA_020428565.1 Candidatus Saccharimonadota bacterium
TCTTATCAATCATTGAGTGTCCAGAATGTCAAAAAGATGAATATCAGTCGAGCTTTGGCCGACAAGGGTGAGGCATCGATGGAGCAGATTCTCAACGATGAAGTCATCAATGAGGACACACATATTTTTGAACCAAATACTAGTGAAGTTGTAGAGAGATTAGAATATTTTATGACGACAATTATCATATCCGAGATTATCCTAGAGTCTAAGCTGGCACAGTATGCGAGTAGATTCAAGGCGATGACAGCTGCGCATGAACGTGCTGATGAGTCTTTAGGTGAATATCGGATGATGTTCAACCGATCTAAGCGTAGTATCAAAGACACTAGGCTCAAGGAGATAGTAATTGGCATGCGCAAGGTCAAGGCTTCGCGCGAGGCCAAAAAGAAGGCGGCTATGCTATGAGTGATACAGCACAGACAGGTAGCTTGTCTAACGGTTATGTTCAGACTATTTTGGATTTAGTCATCAATGTAGAGTTTGATGAGAATTACCCAGAACTAGGCGAGATTTTGATTGTCGAACAGAGTGAAAAGCAAGCGCCGCTATTGGTTAATGACATCAAGTCTGATGGTACGGTTGTTTGTCTAAATATTATGTCCGATAGAACTATCAAAAAAGGCATGGTGGCCGTTCGCACTGGCCATGGTATCGAGGTGCCAACTGGCGAAAAGGTGATAGGGAGGGTGCTAGACTTCATGGGTAATCCTTTAGATGGAGGTGAGCCAATTCCCGCCGATGCTCCGAGGAAGGACATCTTTAAAGTAGAGAATAAATCAACCAAGTTCGAAGCACTCAAGCCAGAGATAATGGAAACTGGCATCAAGGTTCTGGACTTTTTCACACCGTTTGTGAAAGGTAGAAAAATTGGTGTTATTGGCGGTGCTGGTGTTGGCAAGACGGTGTTAACTACCGAAATCATTCACAATGTGGCCAAAAGTAGCGGTGTTCTGAGCTTCTTTGCCGGTATTGGCGAGCGTATTCGTGAAGGTCATGAGCTTTTTGAGACGCTCAAGGACAGCGAACTACTCGACAGCACTGGTATGTTCTTTGGGCAGATGAATGAAAACCCCGTACAACGCTCACTGATTGCTATTTCAGCTACAGCGGCCCTAGAGTATTTCCGGGATGAGATGAAAAAGGATGTTTTATTCTTTGCCGATAATATGTATCGTTATGTACAAGCCAAAAATGAACTGTCAACCATCATGGAGCAAATCCCTGCTGAGGGTGGCTATGAGGCAACGATATTCTCTGACATCAAGACCTTGCAAGATAGACTGAGCTCAAACGAAAATGGTTCTATTACTTCTGTGCAAACTATTTACGTGCCGGCTGATGACCTGTCCGACCCGGCTGTGCAGATGATTCAGCACGAGTTAGATAGTACATTGGTGTTGAGTCGTAAGGTTGCTGAGCAGGGTATCCGCCCCGCAGTGGATTTGACTAAAACTAGCTCCAGTTTGCTAACTCCTGAAATTGTTGGTCAAAAGCATTATGACTTAAGCGTCGAAGTACAGAGCTTGTTACAGAAGTATGAGTCTCTCAAGGGTATAATTGCGATTATTGGCGAGAATGAACTTAGTCCGGAAGACAGATCGGACTTTGCTAAAGCTAAGGCTCTGGTACAGTATTTCACTCAACGGATGTTTGTGACCGAAAAGATGCTTGGCGTTCCCGGTGAATATGTCAAACGAGAAGACATGCTTGATGGCGTAGAGAAGATTGTAAAAGGTGAATTAACTCTCGAGGACCTCAAGAATGCTGAACCGACCAAAAAAGAGGACAAGCCCGCAGAGCCAGAGGCGATTGTGTCAGGTACAGCTACTGGTACGCCAGTTTCAACTGAGCAAAAGGCTACTTAGTTAGGTGGATGGGATCAATTAATGTTTGGCAAGAATAATAGTCATCGTAAAGACCAGCCCGAAGTGAAAGACGCAAACGGTAAGTTAGCAGTTGAGCTGAAAGTTTACTCTGCCTACAAGAGTTATTTTGATGGCTTTGCCTATAGTGTCAGTGCTGAAAATCACACAGGACCCTTTGACATTTTGCCAAGACATCACAACTTTATGACATTAGTCAAGCCTTGCGATTTAGTTATAGACGCTCCAGATGGCAAACAGACTATACCCATCGGTCAAGGTTTAATGCATGTCAAGGCAAACCGTATCGTAGTGTTTCTAGATTCATAAAAAGTTGAAGGCGAGATACGTAGATTTAGAAATTTAGATGATAGTGATTATCATATATTCTTTGTCTACGTATCTCGCCATTGATTTGTCTAGCCCATCGAAGACTCTTCGTCGCCGAGGTCGAGAACTTTGTCCAGCCTTACGAGGCAGATCCCCAATCCAACCAGGATTATATCCTGTGGGATTTGGCTATAGTAGCCGCCTGTGAGACGTAGGAGCATGTTGATTACTCCGAACATGGCCACCAGATAGCCTGATGTTAAGACTATCTTTTTGTTCTTATTGGCACTGTTATTCTGACTAGTGCTGCTCATGTTATTAACTCCTGTTTTGGGGAATAGGGTCGTATTACAGCAGTATGTATACTACAATAATACATTAATTATAGCACAGTATTGAGTATGTGTCAATTAGTTGATAACGATGTAATTAAATTTGCAGGACGTTCCTGTTGGTGATGGTGTGGATGTAGCTATAGAAAATTGAGTTGAGCTTACGTTAGTTACATAGTAGCTAATAGATGAGCAGCCGGGGCCATTGGGTGTAATTACAGGATGAGGGTTATTGGAGCTAAATGCACCAGTGAAGTTGATGGTTGCGAGGATTCCGGGGCTGGTGCCACCGCCAGTGTTAATCGTGACCGTGCCGGCCGTATCTGTACCGCTGATTGACGCTGTACCGCCACCACCGGCCGCCGAGCCGACGGCAACACCGGGTATGTTGCCAGTGATGTTGATTCTGTTGATAGATATTTCGTCAAAGTTGATACCTTTGGCCGAGATAGTGCCGTTGACATTGAGGTTGCCACCTATGGTAGCCTGTCCGCCGATGTCTAGTCGACCGCCTCCGTTGATATCGCCAGCTACAGATAGGTTTTCGCCAGTTGATATTGTACTGACTACGTCTAGCATACCGCCAATTGTTACATTGCCAGCGGCTTGGAGGTCATTGGTTTGAAGTGCCTGAAAGGTACCGGGTCCGGCGGTATTGATACTGTCGATACTGAGTGCGCCACCAACATTGAGGGCGCCTGCGACATCCAAAGTGTCGCGCATGACTACCTTACCAGTGATAACGGCGTTGGATTCGATGGTTAGGATTTGCCTAGGATCGCCAACGACGGCGTCGGATGTTTTGAGTTCTTCTAGGGTGGCTTCGGTGATTTGGGCGGTTTCGATTTTGACGGTTTCGGACTTCTGGTTCATGAAGTACATGACAACATAAGCAGCCGCCGCAATGACGACAACAAGTATAAATAGTACGAGATAAATGTTGATTTTGCTGAGTAGGCCTTTGATGCCTTTGGCTTTGGGTTGAGTGACGTTGGTGGTTGGGTCGATGTCTTTGTTGGAATCATCGGCCATGGAGTCGACTGGCGACTGTTTGCTACTCGGATCGAGCGATTCATCAGCATTGGAAACCTGACTCATCAGCTCTTCTGGAGACTTGTCCGACTTCTGGTTGTCTGAATTCTGCGCTTTGTTTTCTTCTGGCATGAAGATTTAACCCTGTTATTCCAATGATATTTACGATGTATATATAATACTATATTGTATTCATAAATCATAAGCGGGTTTACCAAAAAGTTGATTTATGTCAAAATGTCTCAATGATGAGTCGTTATTTGAGGGCAGGGATGTTTGTGTTGCTGGCAATTGTGGCTAGTCCTTTGATAGCTAGTGCTCAGATGAGTTCGCCGAATTATTCTATAGACGAAGTGTTTATTGGTAGCGGCGGTGAGCTAGAGGCTTGTAGCGATAGTTACTGTACTCAACAGTCAGCAGGCGGTACTGGTGGGCAAGCAGAAAGTGATGGCTATGGCATCATGGCTGGATTTTCTACGCCAGATGAGCCAACACTATCACTGGCGGTTACGAACAATATTATTGACCTTGGACTGCTGAATGAAACTACAACCGCTGCAGCGAGTGCTAATTTTACTGTTAGCAACTATTTATCTAATGGCTATATTGTGAGGGTGAGTGGTCCTCCTCCTACCAATGCAACCGGCTCGGGCTCTAGGTCGCTGACCGCTCTTAGTTCGCCAAATCCAGCCATACCTGGAACAGAGCAATTTGGTATAAACCTGGTGGCCAACTCCGATCCCGGCATCGGCATGAACCCAGTTCAGCAACCCGACAGTAGTTTTGCGTATGGTACGCCAACGATTGCTTATGATCAAGAAGATAATTTTAAGTACGAGGACGGCGATATTATAGCCGAGAGTCTAAGTGAGAGTGGACAGACAGATTATACGATGTCAATTATCGCCAATGTTGGCCCTACGACGGCCGGCGGTCGGTATAGGACTGTGCTGGTTATTCAGGCTATAGCAGTGTTTTGACATTGGCCTAGGTACTCTGGCTATAAGCTATAAAGCTATAAGTTTAGACTGTGGATAACTATATAAAAAATGTTGATTTTAATGTTGCATTAACATAAACAGTTTGATAGATTATATGCAGGTAATCCCTAAAATAAAAAATAACATAAAGAGAAAATGCATGAGTGACAATTATGCAATTTCGCTAAAACGAACGACTGCTTTAATGGCTGCTATCACGTTTTTATCAGTGATAACGGTTTTTAACTTGTCTTCTGTTTTTAGCAACAAGGTTGGCGCTGCACAGCTAGAGAGCAGAAGCCTAACCTTGAGTAGTACCTTGGATGGTAGTAAGAACGTTGGTACGGCTGGTAGTGAAACAAACGGTGCCGCTGCTCACCATACGTTTGAATTTACCGCTTCAGCAGGTGCAACATCGGCAACGTTTACATATTGTACGACGGCCATCGGTGGATGTACGGCACCAACTGGTTTGGTTTTGCCAGCAAACCCTGGTGCTTCGAGTGGTACAACATCTGCGGCAAGTAATGTGCTTACTTGGACAGATACAATCTCTGGCGGTGCGAATTCAGTAACATTTGGTACAACGAGCGGTATCACTAACCCAACATCAGCTGGATCATTCTTCGTGAGGATTCAGACTATCGCTGCTGGTCCAGTGAACGTTGACGAAGGTACTGTAGCCAGTGCTATCACAGCTGGAATCGAGATTACTTCAAGGGTTGCGGAAACTCTAGGTTTCTCAACAACTGGTGATTTCGGTGGTGTTGGCGCTCCTGGATCTACCTGTGCAGCTCTAACAGGTTCTGGTGCTATCACCCTAGGTGATCCAACAGAACAAACACTGTCAATCAGTAGTACATACGATAACTACTCAGCGTTTCGTATCTATACTAACTCTGCTAACGGTGTAAATATTCAATACGAAGGTGATACGCTACGTCGAACTCCTTCATCTGTAATCTCTCACATGCCTACAAAGGCAGGTAGTGTGCCAGCATCTGAACAGTTTGGCTTGGCTGTAGACTCTGTATCGACAGGTTCTGTAAGTACAGCTAGTCGATCAGCTACAATCAGCTTCGCTAACGTCGATCAAGCAGCTGCTCTAGCAAACGTACCCGACGGTCCATTGACAATAGCATCTGATTACGACACTGGTTCAGGCACAATTACTAGTGGTGGTACAGCAAGGTTTGCCTATGTAGTAGGCACACCAACAACCATTGCCAGTACAGCAGGTTTCACAAACTGTAAGACGGTAGCAGTGCGTTACATAGCTAACATCTCGCCACTGACACCAGCTGGTACTTACCGAACAACCGTTGTTTACTCAGCTGTACCTACTTACTAAGTAAAGAATTAAAATACGACTAAAGACTTCGCAACCACATAGTGTAAAATATAAGACATGAATAAACATAACCGACTCTTATTGAACATAGTTTCACAAAAGAGTCGGTTTTTGTATGTCTTTTTAGTGTTTGTTGGTGCTTTGGGGCTTTCGATGGTCACCGGTGGAGTAGTCAGTGCTAACTTATATGCTAGGCTCAATAATCGCAGTCTGACAATTGGCACTACCGAACCGGGTGAAATCACGTCTTATACAGTTACTTGGCAATATCCAGCAAGCTCAACCATTGGGTCGGTACGGTTCGTGTTGTGTGCTGACCCTTACGTCTTGGATGCCTGTAGCATGACGCCAGCTGGTAATATGTCGTCAGCGTTACTGAGTAGCCAATCTGGTGAAACTGGTTTTAGTATTGCTAGTCAAACGGCTAATGAGATTTTGATGACTCGTCCTGCGAGCTTGGCTGGTACGATGCAGAACACCTATGTTTTTGATAACGTTATGAACCCAACAGGCATACACAGTAAGTTTTATTGGCAAATATTTACCTACCCAACGGCTGATGGTACGGGTACGCCAAACTATATTTCTAGTGTGGCCAGTGCTACGGCTAGCCCGATTATGATTAACACTAAGGTACCACCGATTTTATATTTTTGTGCTGCCCTCACCATAGATGACTGGTGCGAGACAGTTGACGGCAACTTCATAGATTATGGTACTTTGGATGCTGAGAATGGTCATAGCTCAAGTTCTCAGTTTGGGGCTGCTACTAACGCTTTGGGCGGTTATGTGGTGACAGTTAATGGCAATACTATGACCTCTGGCAATAAAAAGATTCAGGCCTTGGCTACACCAACAGCTTATCAGACTGGTCAGGCTCAATTTGGACTAAACTTGCGGGCTAATATCAATCCAGCCCTAGGTCAAGATGTCTATGGTGATGGTACGGCGTTGGTGACTGCGGATTATGACACTCCAGATATGTTCAAGTATCAGGATGGCGACATTGTGGCGACTTCAGCTACTGGTACGGTGTTCAATACCTTTACCGTCACCTATGTTGTTAATGTTCCACCTGATTTACCGTCTGGAGTATATAACACAACGCTTGTATATATTTGTACGGCGTCGTTTTGATGATACAATAATGTTAATTTGCTAATGTTTTACTAAAGAGGGGAGAAAAATGAAAAGATATTTAAGAATGTTTGTAGCAATGACAGTTATGGCTGGTTTCATTGTTGCTCAATTAGGGAATGTTAGTGGTCAGTCTAATGCTTTGGCTATATCGCCACGCAAGGACTATAACCTGTCGCCAGGGCAGTCAATTGACGACACATTGACAGTGACTAACCGTAACAGTGAAGAGCCGCTCAACTTAAATCTTAGCGTGATAGATTTTGATAGTCAGGACGAAACAGGTACACCAAAGCTCATGAGAGACGCTACAGAACGTACGGCGTGGTCTCTAAAGAACTTTATCGATTTACCGCAACAGGTTGTGGTTGCACCGGGTGAAACCACACGTATACCTATTCGTATAGATATCCCTGCCGATACGGGTGCTGGTAGCTACTATAGTGCAATTGAATATTCTGCAGGTGGGGCTAATGGTGAGTCACAGGTTAATATTTCGGCTTCGGGCGTGAGTTTGGTGTTTGTGACGGTGCCTGGTCAGGCAAAGCAACAATTATCTCTATTGCAATTTGGAGCATTTGTCCAAGACCAGAGTGGTAATACTGGTTCATTCAAAGGATTGTATTTTAGCGATCGTCCAAAAGTTTTGGCTTATAGACTAAAGAACGATGGTAATATTGCCGAAAATCCCAATGCTACAATCATCGTCAAGGATTTTAGTGGTAAGGTAGTTTACGAGATAGAGGACGCTAACCAAAAAGACCAATTGGCATTGCGTGGACAGACTAGGCGTTTTGACTCTTGTATCAACCCAGAGGACGTAGTGCATAATACTTCTGCGGGTACGGATATAAATTCCATAGTTTGTGGCGACACGAATTTTGCCCCTGGTCGCTACACAGCTGAGCTGTCTGTGACCTATGGTAGTAATGGTAACGAGACTCGTACCCTAACCGAGAAGACTACTTTTTGGTATTTGCCTTGGTGGTTTATTGGTTTGATGGTCGTTGGCTTGGCAGTTCTTATTGGAGCAGGCTTTTATGTATGGCGTCGCATAGAATCATATAAGGGTCGTAAGACTAGACGTAGGTAGTTATTTGGTTGCTTGATGCAATCTATGACACAAAAAAGCTCTTGGTTATGGTAACTGGGGGCTTTTTTGGTTATTATATTAACTAGATATTATGAAAAAGGTTTTGTTAGGTAGTGTTATCGCATTGTTGGTTGGAGTAGCCATGCCGATTATGAGTGTGTCCGCTCAAGATTCGAGACCACAGACTAACCCAAGTGAGCAGGGTATAGGTATGGAAGGGCGTATCCAACAGCCAGCCCCAACCAATGCGCCGACTATTTCTTTGCCTAGTAATGGACAAACGTTCACCGAGATACCGATAACGGTGACTGGTTTGTGTCAAGATGGTTTACTGGTTAGGATATTCAAAAACGATGTTTTTGCAGGAGCAACCATGTGTGAGGGTGGTAGTTATACTTTGCAGATAGATATTTTTCCGGGCGAAAACGAACTAGTGGCTATTCAATATGATGATTTGGATCAAGCTAGTCCTGAGTCTAATCGTGTCAAAGTGAGTTTTTTGATTGACGTGCCAACTATTCCGGGTTCGCCTAGTGCGGTCGGTGCACGGATAATTTTGACCTCCAACTACGCTCGTAGGGGTGTCGACCCAGGCAAGGAGCTGGTTTGGCCGTTTGCGATTAGCGGTGGTCGTGGGCCGTATGCTGTCAGTATTAACTGGGGTGATGGCAAGGAAGAACTTAGTACTCGTGATAGTGCTGGCGTGTTTGATCTCAAGCATATTTATGATAAACCAGGTATCTACAAAATCATCATCAAAGCAACCGATGCAGATGGTAATTCGGCCTTTATGCAGGTGATTGCGGTCGTGAACGGTGACATAGTCGATACGGCATCTGCGCTCAATGAAGCACCGACGGTAGTACGCAACAAAGTTTTGTGGCAACCATCATTGATTATGTTTCCGTTGTTGCTATCGTCGTTTTGGCTTGGCAAGCGTTATCAGCTCAAGCGTGTACGTTATCGTATGAAACATCGTATTGCCCCGATTGATAAGTAAGTCTATTCATCTCGTACGTTGTTTTGAGAGTTGTCTATTATATAGTATAATATTTGAATAATGTCAAAAAAAGTCTATGTTGGTTTGTCTGGTGGAGTCGATAGTTCGGTCACGGCTCGGTTGTTGATTGAACAGGGCTATGATGTCACAGGCGTCTATATGAAAAATTGGAGCCAAGATTTGCCGGGCTTTGAATGTCCATGGAGACAAGATTACAACGATGCAAAGCGTGTAGCCGTACAACTAGGCATACCGTTTAAGATGTATGACTTCGAGACTGAGTACAGGCAACGAGTTGTTGACTACATGATTGCTGAGTATCAGGCTGGTAGGACTCCGAATCCAGATATTATGTGTAATCAAGAGATTAAATTTAAAATTTTTCTACAGACTGCACTGGAGGACGGTGCCGATATGGTGGCCACTGGGCATTATGCTAGAGTCCGTGACGGCAAATTACTCAAGGCCATGGACGATAACAAAGACCAGACGTATTTTTTGTATAGAGTGACTGGTGATGCATTGCAAAAAACAATTTTTCCACTAGGCGATTACACCAAACCTCAGGTTCGAGGGCTGGCCAAGCAGTTTGGGCTTGTAACGGCAACCAAAAAAGAAAGTATGGGTATTTGTTTTGTTGGTAAGGTAGGTATCAAGGAGTTTTTGTTGCACGAGCTAGGTCCGCAACAATCTGGCGATGTTATAGATGAATCGGGTCGCATTGTGGGTAGGCACGAGGGCGCAATCTTTTATACCATTGGTCAAAGGCGGGGGCTTGATATTGGCGGTGGTTTGCCATATTACGTTGTTGGCAAGGATATGACGAAGAACGAAGTGTATGTTACTACCAAGCTACATGATGAGCGATTATGGAGTAAGTCCCTAAAGCTAACTGATATTCACTGGATTGCCAAACCGCCAGCTAGTGGTTTGGATGTGCAGGTCCGTACTCGTCACCGAGCACCACTAGTAGACGCAAAGTTGGCTATAGATGGGTCTGGCTGTAGGCTGGATCTGCAGGACGAAGTTCGGGCATCTACGCCTGGGCAATCGGCTGTGATTTATCATGGTCAAGAGGTTTTGGGTGGAGGAATTTTGGTCTAAAGTCCGCCAATATTTTGCGGTTATCGTGGTATAGTATATTTATATGCGTAACCTTTATCAGCCTCTAGACAATACTGGCGCCACATGAAAGTAGTAACCATTCCCCTAGCCAAATACCGTATATCTGTACGGTTGGAGAGGCAGGATAGTGTCGTTCAGGATGGCGTAGCATAACGTAGTAACGTAATTGTTAATCAAATAGGAGGCAGAAAGATATGATAGATATAGATAGTAATGACAAAAAAGAAGATTCGGTGGGGTGGGCATTATTTACATGTCTGATACCAGGTGTGTTGTTTGTTTGGCATTTCAGAATCAATAAACCACTCAAGACTCGTGATCCAAACGCTCCTAGCTCATACTTGGCGTTAGCGTTTCCAGTATTGTTTGTTCTGACTATCATCGCTATCATATCTGGCTATATACCACCAGGTGTTGTTGTTGCTTGTGTGATGCTATTTGGGGGTATTGCGTCTTTTGTGTATCTTGTTAAGTTATCACAGTCGGTTCACAGGATTTCTAAAGGCAAAACGTCATCAGGTCTTATATTTATCGTGTTTCTTGTCTTTGCCCCGCTGGCGGTCTATTTGGTGCAAGAAGTTCTTAATAATACGCCAAACAGATTGATTGTCGAGGAGTCCTAGTCGTAGGTTCGTTTGGGGAGTGTTAGATCTGTCGATATCTGTGGAATTCTTGGCTCGGTTTTTGGTGTAAATCTCAGGATTTATCTGGTACAATGATTAGCGTATATGCTTAAGAAGTTAAAATTGTCCAAATCCGCAAAAACAGGGACCAAAGGTACTAATCAAGTATCGCCAGATTACATAGTTGGTTTGGATGTCGGTACCGAAAACGTCAAGGCGTTGATTGGTCGTGTGGTTGACGATGATATCGAAGTGGTTGGCGTTGGTCGAGCTCATCAGGCACTGTCTGACATGCAGGCAGGGGCGGTATCTGATATTGCGGGCGTTTTTGCCAATTGTGATCAAGCTTTGTCGCAGGCTGAACAAATGGCTGGTGTGAGTGCTAGGGGTGCGGTGCTTGGTATCGCTGGTGAATTGGTCAAAGGGCTGACCACAAGTGTACGGCTATCACGCAAGGACCCGAATAAACCATTGGATATTCCAGAAATCGAAAAGATAATTGGTTTAGTCCAAGCCCGAGCGCTCAAGAACGCCAAACAAGAATTATCATGGGAACTTGGTGGCAAAGACATAGAGATTCGGCTCGTGAACAGTGCATTGGTTAGCGTGAGTATCGATGGTCATCCAGTAAGTAGTCCTATGGGATTTCAAGGACGAGATGTCTCAATACAATTATACGCAGCCTTTGCTCCGTTAGTACACATTGGTGCTCTAGAAAAGGTTGCGAGTGAGCTAGGCTTAGAGCTATTGGCAGTGGCCGCCGAACCTTTTGCGGTTGCTAGAAGCGTGATTGGCAATGACCCCAATGCAAGCACAAGCGCAATACTGATGGATATCGGTGGTGGCACGACGGATATTGCAGTCCTAAATGAAGGTGGTGTAGAGGGTACGAAGATGTTTGGTATCGGTGGTAGAGCTTATACTAAGGCGATTGAACGTGACCTGTCTACTGATTTTGAGCAGGCCGAGGCACTCAAAATAGCATTGAGTGCTAATAAACTCCCTACCCAAAAGAGAAGACTTGTTGAACAGTCTCTAGAAAAGACTTTGGATGTATGGATGAGTGGGGTAGAACTAGCCCTCGCTGAGTTTGACCATTTGGACAACCTGCCAAACAAGATTTTATTATGTGGCGGTGGTGCATCATTAGATATGATTCAGTCTGAATTGCTACAATCCAACTGGTACAAGAACCTACCGTTTACCCGTAAGCCAGTAGTGCAATTGATTTCACCTGATGAAGTTTATGGCATTGTTGACAAGACTGGTTCTGTTGACAATCATACATATATAACTGCTTTGGGATTGTTGCGTGTTGGTTTGGACACGATGGGTCAGTCATCACAATCTAAAAAGAGCATCAAGGATAGATTTAATAGTATACTGAGTATATAAGGATAAGAAATGACAGCTTCTAAGAAATTAGCCAAAAGTATCAAGATAACAGATTCCAGTACTACGCAAGCGAGTGCCAAAGAAACAATTTATATCGATGCCGAAGATGATATAACTCGTATCATAGATAGTGTTAAGTCGTCGGATGCCAAAATTATTGCCTTGGTACTGCCCAAGCGAGCCAATGCTCTGCAGAGCTTGGTGAATATGAAATTGCTCAAACGGTCGGCAACTCAAGCCAAGAAAAACATTGTACTAATCACGTCAGAGCATGGCTTGATGCCACTGGCTGGAGCGGCTGGCATACATGTAGCCAAAACACCACAGAGCAAGCCCGAGATACCAGCCTCTACGCAATCTCCAAGATCCAACGCAGTCGAAGATTTGGACGAAGAAGTTGATATTGCAGACAAAATTGACAAAACGAAGTCAGTTGGCGTCGCCCAGCGTGAGGCTGAGGCTGTCGATGATGATGTCATAGAATTTGACAATATCAAAGTCGATGACATAGACGAAGACACTGGTTCACTCACTCAATCAAAAGCTAACAAAGCTAAGAAAGTCAAAAAAGACAAGAAGCTCAAAGTGCCTAGTTTTGATAGGTTTCGACTTGGCGTGGGGTTGGCTATTCTGGCGGTGATATTGTTGATTGGCGGCTGGGTGATGGCCTTTGTGGTATTGCCAAAAGCTACAATCACTATCAAGACTGATACTGATACGGCTGTGAGTTCGTTTGATTTTACGGCTAGTACGTTAGTCAGCGAAGTCAATACTGACACTATGACGATACCGGCCGTAGTTGAACAGCTCAAGAAAACCGAGACCGAAAAATCTACTACTACAGGGCAACGTGACGATGGTACACGAGCCAGCGGTGAGATACGACTGAGTGTTTCGTTTAGCTCAGGATTGGTAAGCATACCAGCTGGTACGGCTGTGGCCACTGGTGGTAACAACTATATCACGCAGGCGAGTGTTTCGTTGACAAAGACTGATTTTGACAACAATAAGTTCTATAACACGGTTGATGTTTTGGCTGCCGAAAATGGCGATAAGTACAATATTGACAGCGATAAGACATTCACAGTAGCGGGTTTTAGTAGTGTTTCGGGACGTAATCCTGATGAAATTGATGGTGGTACAAGTAAAATTGTCAAGATTGTCACCCAAAGCGATATCGATGAGGCAATTGCCAAAATCAATCAAAAACTAGATGATTCTATCAAGTCCGACCTAAAGTCTCAGCACACGGCAAATAATGTCTTGTCTCTGGAGGCGACGTATTTGTCCTCAGAACCAGTGATCAAGCCAAATGTCGAAGTTGGTCAAGAAGCCGAGGAGGTAACAGTTAGCTACGAAGCAACCTATACGATGCTGGGTGTGAGTCGCAAGCAACTGGCCGAACTCGTCAAGAGTGATGTCGAAAAGGATGGCGAGCTTGATTTGTCGAAGCAGTCAATCATTGATGATGGCATAGATACGGCAGTCATGAGAATCAATAATTCTAAGGCTGATCAAGCATATATAAACTTGCGTACATCGGTCATCGCAGGTCCAGAACTTGACGAAGATGAAATCAAAGAAAATGTTCGGGGCAAGAAAGTTGGCGAAATAGAATCTTATGTCAAGAGTCTGACTGGGGTACAGGATGTATCGGTCAAATATAGTCCGTTTTGGGTATATTCAACACCAAAATCTACCAAGAAGATAACTGTTATCATAGAAAAACCAGAATTGCCAGACCTAGGGTCGAGTAGTTCAGATGGCGGTGATGAGTAGTATCAATGAGCGAAGTAGCCGGCTACGTTGTTTGTTTAGATGTAGGTGACCGTCGAATTGGCGTTGCGCTTGCTTCGACCATTGCCAGATTACCGGCGCCACTGACAACGGTGGACCGAGACGATATCGACGGCTTGGTGCAATTGCTGAAGCAACAGGACGCTAGTTTGGTTGTCATTGGTTTACCTCGTGATATAAACGGTCGTCAAACAGAACAGACGGTCAAAACTCAAAATTTCGCCGAAGCATTAGCCAAGCGAATTAATTTGCCAATTGTTTGGCAGGATGAATCGGTGACATCAATCAAGGCCGAAGAGCGACTTCAATCTAGGGGTGTTGATTATACCAAGGCAGATATAGATGCCGAATCAGCAGTGATAATATTGGAGGATTATTTGACAAATACACACAGGAGGACAGCATGAAGTTTTATAAATCGGGCGCACCTAGACGCAAGCGTTTAGGTCGTATATTTGCCGTTTTGGCGGTTTTGATGGTGATTGTAGCTGGTGCTGGATTTATAGCTGTGCGTAATGTCTATGAATCAAATCTGCTACCCGTCGATTCTAACGATCAAACGTTGATTAGTTATACCGTTAGTTCTGGGGCGACTACCAATCAAATCGCCCAAGGTTTAGAGACTAAAGGTCTTATCAAAGATTATCGGTCTTTTGTGCAATATGTTCGTAGTAATCAACTAGATGCCGAAATCAAGGCAGGTACTTACAAGCTGAGTAAATCGATGAGTGTTAGTGACATACTGGATATTTTTATTAGCGGTAAGGTTGCTGAAGATTTATTTACCATTTACCCTGGTAATAACATTAGTCAGATTAAGCAAAATTTGTTAAATACCGGCAAGTATACACAGCAGTCAATTGATAGAGCCTTTGAGCCTGAGCTTTACCAAGGGCACGCTGCGTTGGTAGATCTACCTACGGGCGCATCGCTAGAGGGCTTTTTGTATCCTGATTCGTATCAGTTTATTGACACGACAAAGCCAGAGGATATTATCCGTCAATCGCTGGACGAGATGGCCGAAGCTTTGACGGCTGAGGTACGAGCCGGCATTACGAATCAAGGCTTAACGGTGTACGAAGGTATCATTTTGGCATCAATTGTTGAGCGTGAAGTTGGCGCTGTGGGTGTGGATGGTCAAGCGAACGACAATCGAGCCAAAGCTGCTCAGGTGTTCATTAGTCGCTTGAATATTGGTATGAAGTTGCAATCCAATGCCACCGACGGTTATCCAGATAATTACGATACCTACTCTATCGACGGATTACCGCCAGAGCCAATTAGTAATGTCAGTATCAGTGCTCTGCAGGCTGTAGCAAAACCGGCCGACACGCAATACCTATATTTTGTATCAGGCAGTGATTGCGTCACGAGATTCAGCGAAAACGAGGCTCAACATGAAGCACTCAAGGCTCAGTTTGGTATCGCCCAGTCCGAAGACAACTGCAAAGGTTAGTCGATCACTTCAAACCTAGCTAATTTAGGTCTATACTATATAACTGTATGAAACATATTTTAGGCATTATTCGCATATCTAAATCACTCAATAAGTACTATGTCATTATTAGTATTGCTAGTATTTTGGTCAGTGTACTTGGTATGGCAATTCCGTTTTTGAGTGGTCAGGCAATTGATGAAATTCGCCTTGGTCAAGACGCCAACACGATAAAAGTCGTATGGTTGGTGGTTTTTATTTTTTTGGCTGACTTGCTCACTACTCTAATATCCAACGGCGGTGCCTATATTGGCGACCAAATGTCAGAGCAACTCCAGCGTTTGCTTAGTACCAAGTATTATCAGCATATTCTAGGCCTATCACAAACCTACTTCGACAAAGAGCTGTCTGGCAAAATTATCAATCGTTTGTCTCGTTCGATTGATCGTATCGCTTTCTTTATGCAAATGCTGAGCAACAACTTTTTGCAGTTTATCTTTAGCACTATTTTGGCGTTGGCTATCATAGCTTTTTATAGCTGGTCGATTGCCTTGCTGTTGTTTGCCTTGTACCCCATATATATTTGGATGACGATAAGGGCGAGCGGTAAGTGGATGGATTATCAGGTAGAAAAAAACGGCTACCGCGATGATGCTGTCGGTCGGTTTTCGGAGAGCATCAACCAGATTAAGGTCGTCAAGAGCTTTGTACAAGAAGCTAGAGAACTCAAGTACTTCGAAAAGAAGTACAACAAGGTTGTCAAGGTCAATAAACCTCAGTCAAAGCTATGGCATGTCAAGGATATACAGCGGCGTTTGGTATTGAATGTGATATTTTTGGGTGTTTATTTGCTGATATTTCTGCAGGCATCCCAAGGTATGTTTACACCCGGTCAGGCCGTAACGCTTATCCTGTATGCGATGCAAATCAGAATACCTATCTTTACGATTAGTTTCTTGGTCGAACATACACAAAGAGCCGTCGCCGATAGCAAGGAATACTTCGAGGTGCTGAACGAAGAGCCACTAATCAAAGATGCCGATAATGCCGTAGACATCAAGGTGACAGATGGGGTTGTGAAGTTCGAGGATGTATCATTTGGCTATGGCGAAGAGCTAGTGCTAAAAGGTGTCAGCTTCGAGATTTTGCAAGGTCAAAAAGTCGCCTTGGTAGGCGAGAGTGGCGAGGGCAAGACAACTCTGACAAATCTCTTGATGAGACTATACGAACCAAGTAATGGTCGGATTACGATAGACGGTCAGGATATATCAGAGGTTACGCAGGCTAGTTTGCGGTCTGAGATTGGTGTTGTGTTTCAGGATCCGTCATTATTTAGCGGTACGATCCAAGAGAATATTTCTTATTATAGTCAACAGACCGATATGAAAGACGTTATCAAGGCATCAAAAGCGGCTAATGCCCATGGCTTCGTGTCTAAACTAGAAGATGATTACGCCACCAACATAGGCGAGCGTGGGCTTAAACTCAGTGGTGGGCAAAAGCAACGCATCGCCATCGCCAGAGCGCTTATGAAAAATCCACCAATATTGATACTAGACGAAGCCACCAGTAGCCTAGATAGCCGTAGCGAACAGTTGGTTCAGCAGGCGCTGGATAAGCTCATGCAGGGCAGGACAACAATTATCATTGCTCATCGGCTGAGTACTATCAAAAACGTTGACAAGATTATTACAATCCAAAACGGCAAAGTCGACGAAATTGGTTCGCCA
>JAGQMT010000030.1 GCA_020428565.1 Candidatus Saccharimonadota bacterium
ACCGCCACGGCCTTAGCGATAGATCATGACCAAGCCAAAGATTTATTAACAATTGGCCGACACCAAGCTTTGCGTATCAATACCCTCAAATCAGACGAACATACCCTCGAAGAACTCACAGATTTGGGTTGGCAGGGCAGTCAGTTTGCATGGTACGAACATGGTTATAGTATTGACAAAGGCTTAGAAGCCGTCAGAGACAGCAGGCTGGTGCAAGACGGCAAAGTCTACATCCAAAATCCCGCTAGCTGGTTGCCGGTCATTTTACTCAATCCCCAACCAAACGAAACCATACTAGACGTCTGCTCAGCACCGGGTGGCAAGACCAGTCATATTGCCCAAGCTACGAATAATCAAGCCGAGATAACCGCCAATGATAATTCTCATCATCGACTAATCAAACTCAAGACCAATCTAGGTCGGCTAGGCGTTACTAGCGTAGACTTTACGCTCTTTGATGCGCAATATCTCACCAAAAAACTTGGCAATATCAGCTTTGATAAAATACTCCTAGACGCACCATGCAGTGGCGAAGGTATGATGCAGCTAGACAACGACAAAGACTTGGCATATTGGTCCGTAGCCCAAATCAAACGCCTGCAAATTTTACAGCGCAAACTCATGAATCAAGCATGGCAACTCCTCAAGCCCGGCGGAACACTTGTTTATAGTACCTGCACCATAGCCCCAGAAGAAAACGAAGCAAACATAGACCACTTCCTCAAACGTCATGAAGATGCTCAGTTAATTGATCATGGATTTACTAACATACTGCCAAACATTACAAGCCCTGTCCTAAATTGGAATAATAAGCAGTATAGTCCAATCCTCGCCAAGACTCTTCGACTCAAACCCAGCCGACAAATTGAAGCATTTTTTGTAGCCAAAATCGCCAAAAGCTCCAATCCAGCGCAATCAGCTTACTCTGGAATCGGATATCCAGCCATATCTAAATTATAAAAATGATAAGCTGGTTCACTCATCTCTAAATCACCTGATTGTACAATCTCGTCTTCCCGATAAGCAATTTTTGTACCGATCGTCAAACCAACCATTTGGCCTCTACCAGTGTTTGCAATCGATTCCATACCAGAAAAAACAAAGTTACCCAGCGAATAAACAATCAATTTACCATTATAGACCTCCGTTGGCTGTATGACGTGTGGATGCCCACCAATCACCGCGTCAGCCCCCGCATCGATCAACCAATGTCCCAGCTCCTGCTGTCTAGTATTATGCTGATTGAGCACAAATTCCGTACCCCAATGTGGCACTACAAACACAAAATCCGCCCCTTCACTCCGAGCATTATCGATACTAGCCTGTAATTTTGTTTTGTCAAAAAAAGCGCTACCAGGTAAGCCAACTCCAGCATCAGAGAAACTATTTTCGAAGTCATTGAAGGCAATTATCGCTAGTTTTGCACTCACATCTGGTGCGTCATCAACACCAATCGGCTGAAGCTTCAGGTCCATAAGCAATGGCTGAAAAGCCGTATCTATGTCAGCCCCGAGTCCAACATGAGTCAAGCCAGCGTTATCAAAATTTTGCAACATATCAAGCATCGCCAGTCGACCAAAATCCCCAGTATGGTTATTGGCCAAAACGTTAACATCAATCGGCACACTCTTGAGCGAATCCAATACAGCCAAAGGTGCATTAAAAGTATAACGCTTACTTGCTGGTGTCGTGGCGACGGCTGGATCGGCTATCACGGATTCTATATTTGCCACCTTCAAATCATAGGTATCAAGTATCGGACGCATTTTCTCAAATGGATCCTCGCCACCCAAAATCGCCGGACCTACAACCCTGCCCAACATCGTATCGCCCAAAAACACCACACTTGCACTGTATTCTATATTCCGTTCAACCAAGCTGTCCGTCACTAATATAGTTTGCGTATCCCAAACAGTCTGCCCAATCCCCAGCCAACTACGATTGAGTGAATAAAACAATCCACCCATTAACATCGCCCCAATCATCAAACACCACCAAAAGCGTCCAAACAATCGCCAAGACCGAACCTTCACACCATGTATATATTTCATACCTCAATAATATAATATGACCAAGCACACATGCTACATTTTGTAATCATGAAATAATCGGTTGAATCCCAACACCACCTACAGTATAGTTAAACGTAAGCATAATTTATAAATATAGGAGTAACAAATTATGAATCCGGATAATAGTAATCCACCGGCTGGCAGTAGCACAGATCCTGGTGCATCATCCAGTGTCCCAGAAATAGCACCGCCAAGCCCCGAAACCCAGCCAATTACGCCGTCAACAACGACGGTTCCGCCGACGCTTCAACCAGTTGTCACACCACAGCCAATTACGACACCACAACCCGTAGCTACGCCTCAGCCAGTCATCACGCCTCAGCCAGTCACGACTCCAACAGACGTGATACAACCAGCCCCTCAACCATCAACACCCCAAGATATGACAAACGGTCAAATGTCTACAAACATAATCACCCCGACAAACAATGCGTCCACTATACCAGGCCTAGGCCAAACACAGCCCAATACCCCAGCCCAAGGTCCAATTATCAACGGACAACCAGCACCAACAATTAGTGGCACCGGCCCTAACCTCAACGGATTTAATGCAAATACTCATAAGCATTCAGTCAAAAAAACACTCATCATCCCAGCGGTCATGATTGCTGTCCTATTATTGGGCATTGGAGGCTACGTTTTTGGTCTATATCTTCCCAACAAGCCCAACAATGTCTGGAGTACTGGACTCAAACGAACAGGCAAGCAACTTGATGCAATCGTCGAGAAACTCAGCGATCCCGAAGCAATGAAAACCCTCACAAAAAACAAACTCGCTATTTCGGGCAAGTACACCTCCGATGGCGGGACTATCTCGGGCAATTTAGAATCAAAATACGACAAGACCAACACCGATAGCACCCTCAAGCTCGAGGCATCTTCGTCATACCTAGATCAAGATATCGATATCACCATAGACCTAAAAACGCAGATTGTCGAAAATGCCATTTGGCCAAATACTTACTTTCGTCTAAACGGCTTTGATTCGTTTGGACTAGAATCTTACGGTGTAGATACACAGTTATTTAACAACAAATGGATATCCATCGAACAAGACGACTACAAAGATCTCTTAGGACAAACGCTTAATAGCGACGAACAGGCCGAAGAAAACATTACCCAAGACGAAATCATGACCCTAGTAGCCGATATTTCCAGTGTCAATAATGAATATATATTTACCGACGACACTTCCAAGGCTGTAATCGTAGCAGATAAATTTGTCGGCACAGAAGAGTCCGAAGGCATCACGGCTAACCGTTATGAAGCCAGCATCAACCAAGCCAATACCGTGCTTTATTGCAAAGCCTTGACCGAGAAACTTTATAGCAACGCCACCTATACAAAATTCGTCTTTGATGAGTCCGATGACATCGACAAAGCCAAAGAAAAAGATCAAGAGAGTTGTGAAACAAACAACGATGAATCTACCGACACTAATTCCAACCAGTAATTTGAAATATGGATAGATAAGCACTACAAGCTCATACACAAAATCCGTATTACAGAGACTAAAGAAGACCAAACCAATGGCACTAGCCTACAAGAACTCTGTATCATGAATTATGGTTCAAATCACAATGGTAACGCTCCACCAGAGGGCTATTGTACTGAACCAGAAGAGGAGGAACAAACAACCAGTACAGCATATTACGAATTTGGCCAAATCTACAAAGACAACGACGAACTAAAGTTATTTGCCAATAGTGCTGACGATACAAAATCCAAAGCATACGAAGTCAAATCCAGTATCAGCATCAACATCAACGATCTATCCATCAACGGGACAATAGATTACGAAGACAAATCCACTAATGGCGAAAATGGTAAATTCAACGGTACTATCAGCACAACAGCATATGATGGTGAGATTGATTCCAGCAAGCCAGCAGACACAATTTCCATTACTCAACTACTAGAAAACCTCAGCCTCAACGGCGGTTCTGGACAATCTACCAATACACAATACCAAACCGAAGAAGGGTACGACTGGTCAGACTACGGGGAAAGTCTAGGTGCATCTACCGAAAGCGACAGCCTAAGCGCCAGCCCAATTCAAGCTATCATCAACAAATTCCGATCCATCGTCAATAGATAGCTACCGACCACCCATCACACCCGCCCACACCCTATGGTCAGGTCAAGCAAAGCGCAATGTTGTCCACTTATCCACAGTTAAGACACATTGCCTTTTGACTTGACCGCAGTGGTATGCTAGTGTTAAGAATAAGAACACTAAGATAAGAGTTCTATTATTATAAAATTGCGAGAAAGAAAAAGTAAAAGCTATGGTGGAGTTACCAGAGAAGCAAGTCAAGAGACTTAAGGCCTTGATACAAGAGGCCGAAACCAATCTAGCAGCTGCTAGAGAATTATTAGTTAGCCTAATCGGAGAGAAAGTTGTTTCTACTCCAATACCAACAGAAGAACCCCTCGGCAGAATCATAGAGGGTGTATTTGACGGTCAAAATATGGTTGGATCGGATTCGAAAATGTATCCAGTACCAGCCAATTATGCCAGCAAGTCCAAATTAGTTCAAGGTGATATCCTCAAACTCACCATAGCAGATGATGGTGCGTTGCTGTATAAGCAAATCGGACCAATACCACGTCGACAAATCATGGGTACACTTGTACAAAAAGAAGGTCACTACATTGTCGTTGTCGGCACCAAAGAATACCGAGTATTATTAGCCAGCGTAACTTATTTCAAGGCCAAACCCGGTGATCAAGTCAGTATCAACGTACCAGAAGATGGCAATGCCGAGTGGGCAGCCCTAGAAGCAGCTCTATAGCCAGCAATAAAGTTCATCAGACCATATAACCCTTAATACCCAACAATATGAGTGAGATTCCAGATACAATCCATCCATCCACAGCACAATATGAGCTAACAGATAATCCCAATAATTGGCAACTAATCGCTAGGACTACAAAAGGTATAGTAACCCCAGCCAATGCTATAGACACAGTAGCAATAGCTGGAGCTAAATATGGTATCGATCACCTCGATTCAACAAAAGGTCGACTCATCACAGCCTTATCATTCACAACTGATTTCTTTGACGGCCGAATCGCAAGAGCAACTGGTACTCAAAGCCCCCTCGGCGAAGCCGTTGATGCAGGAGGCGACAAACTCAAACTTGCGTATGGAGCCGTCAAGCTCTGGCGCGCTGGTCTAGTCGACAAACCATTACTAACTGCCGTAGTTGCGCAAAATACCGCTAACGCAGGACTAACCTTAGCCGACCGCAAACTCAATCAAAAACCCGCCATTCATCCGACAAAAATTGGTAAACTCAGCTTCTTTGCCCAAGAACTTGGTATCGGCATCAATACAGCGGGACATTTTATCAATGACAAAAAACCAAGAACAGGCAACACACTCAGACTTATGGGAAATATCATCGGATTCACAGGCTTTGCTATGGGAACAGTGGCCACAAAAGGCTATTTTGATACACTTTGCGCATCGCGTACCGATACCAAAGGTCCAATTGACATCGTCTACTAACTGTCCAAGATTGTTGTAAAACAACTAAATCAATGCAAAAAACCCCACTAGACTGTATAATACATACGTAAACTACGGAGGGTCATGAGTACAGCACTATACCGAAAATATCGGTCTAAAAAACTATCTGAAATCGTTGGTCAGAAACACATCACCAATACTCTGGAAAACGCCATCAAAAGTGGTCGTATTAGTCACGCCTACCTATTTGCTGGACCTAGAGGCGTCGGCAAAACATCTATTGCTCGAATATTAGCCCACGAAATAAACGGTATTCCATACGAAGACGAAAGTATCAACCTAGATATCATAGAAATTGACGGTGCATCCAACAGACGTATCGACGAAATGCGCGAACTCCGAGACAAGGTATATATCGCCCCAACTTCAGCCAAGTACAAAGTCTATATCATTGACGAAGTTCACATGCTCACCAAAGAAGCCTTTAACGCCCTCCTAAAAACCCTGGAAGAGCCACCAAAGCACGTCATCTTCATACTTGCCACTACAGAAACCCACAAACTACCAGACACTATTATCAGTCGCACACAAAAATTCACATTTCGTGCTATCGAAACCAAGGATGCCATCCAGCATCTAGCCGAAATTGCCAAAGCAGAAAATATC
>JAGQMT010000031.1 GCA_020428565.1 Candidatus Saccharimonadota bacterium
GACTGCAGGCGCTACCGCCTCTCTCAACTTTACAGGTACAGGAATAACCGTATACGGAGCAAAGGCTTCATGGCACGGGCACTCAAGAGTTGAGATCGATGGACAAAAAGTTACCGATATCGATCAATACAATCAAACTAGACAAGACCAGGTTGCTATATTTACAATCAAAGGCCTCAAAAACGGTAATCATACTATCACACTACAAAACATGGATTCAAAGAACCCAAATAGTAGCAATATCATTACTACTATTGATAAGGTGGTGATTATAGATACTCCATCTAGTGAAATTGTCGTCGATCAACCAACACAAGAAGAGTCTACACCCGTACCAACAAATAAAGCTCCAGTAGGCCCGAATATCATTAAATCAGCTTCACTCAAATACAATGCATGGGGCGGTGGATGTAAACCAGCAACAAATTGTGTCATAAATATTCAATGGGACAATGCAACCGATGACTCCGGACGTATCAGCCATTATGATATATACAATGGCTCAACCAAGATCAACACCCAGCCCCTCAAGCAACCTAAGTTTACACATACCGGCATTCGTGCAGGCCAAACCTACTCATACAGAGTCTTCGCCTACGATGAACAGGGCCTAGCCTCTGGCGGTAGTGCTATCCTCAGCAAGACAGTTAGCTGTACTCCATTCCTCTGGACAGCCTACTGCACACTGTAATATTGGCCATCAAAATCCATGAACAATCCCACGAACCAAGTGTAAGTGGGATTTTGAATATCAGCCCAATACCTACACTTAAATCATCAATTGTGTTACTATAATGCAACTACCGACATTACTTAACCAGAGGCTCCAACAACATGCTTGCAAAAAATTTTCTAGCCATTGAGTCTCATCAGCTCAATCAGCTTAGCCACCAGCCCATACCAGAAGTATCCTATGATTTTGACTCGGGCGAACCAGAATACGTCGATACGCTCGCCGACCAAGTCACCAACGAGTTGCTAAAAGCAGATACGCATCAGACCAGACTATACGGCGCAGCCTTAGATATAGTCACCAATAAATACCAGTTGCAGTTAGATGATTATATTGGCATACTAATCAATCCAGATCACCCAACAACCCCTAAAATATTTGCAAACTTCATTTGCTGTCGACAAGAAATCAAAGCAATTATGCAAATTAGCTCATTACTCAAAAAGGGTCAATTTGTCACTGTCATTGATGTCAAAGCCGAACAAGACGCTAATTTTGGACCACCGTTCATGATAACAACCGGAGCATCAAACTGCGATAATTTCATCATCAAATATTCCGAAGACCGCAGTCCTGACTCTTTCTTTCCTGCACGACACCCAGAAGCAATTGTAGTTAATACAGACTCTACACACCGGATAATTTCTCGCCCCAGTCGTCAATCAACCAAAATACACGCTGACGATATAGCAGAACAAACAATAGACGTCTTAAGCAGGGCCTCTGACGCCAAACTATCTGTTGCCAGTTTTTACGACAGAAACCCCTTGGACATAGACACTCATCAACCAAATCGCATCGTAGCCATAGGCGACGATGCGATCCGCAAAGCCCTTGATGGCATCCGCCGAAAAGCCAATACTCCACCCGAACTTTTAATGGAAGCTCGGCTAGTTATTGCTGAACGGAGTCGAACAAATCCACAATAACACCAACCGTCAACAATCCTTTGATTCCCACAGCTTTGTCGTGCCTTTATTTTCTGACACTAAAGAGTCGACTGTATCGTCGTCACTATAGATGACCGCCAAACTTAAATATCTCGGCTCACCTTTAGCTATTTTATCGCCCACACCCCAGATAACTAATTCTCTAACAATACCGTCATCTGACACCATCGACATCACCACAGCCCCCTCATTACGGTCATAGCCAGTGTCATGCAAACATCCACCTTCAGCCGTATAAACCTCTTCATAATATTGTCTTGGTAAGTCCTGATGATCGTCACCGCATCCCGATAACAACAACGATGCCATCATCACACCAATACACAGGGCGGGGCGTTCTTTGCTATGCTTAATCTTCTCGTTAAGCTTTCCGTTTTTCACAAATAATCTATCTATTCACTATTAACTGATACTTATGTACTAGAAAATAACAAGCAGACAAAAACAAAGGCAAGGCACCCATTCGCCACTTGTTATTTCCTAACACTAGATGGCAAAATGGACAAACACTACATCATCCAGCCCTGGCCAACCCAAGTAGGCCGAGATGACCTCGTAAATATTTCTTGAGATGCCGTGGTCATCCCACGATTTGGCAGGATCCTTGCTAATCACGATTGTATCATCAAAAACTTCGATGAATACAACCTGACTAATCTTATTCAACTTTTCCAGCAAGCCCAATTGGTGAGTCGCCAAATCAACCTTCGGCAAACACGCCCCAATCGGATAACTCAGCTTATAGCTGTCGAATCCCAGCACACCAGACTGAAATCGGTACTCTCGAGTATGGCCATCAGCGCCAGTGGTAATCATCAGACTACGCCCTTGCTGTCCAATATTCATAGCACACCCTTCATTAACTTTGTCTGCTTGTAAAAATACATCTCTTGAAAACTCCAAAAGACTGCTCTCATTCTGCACTGTCATGATACAAATATCAAGCACAAGCACCATATCTATAAGATGAAATCATAAAAATTAACAAAATAGTCTTGCATAACGATATATCGTTGTGATAATATAAAGATATATCGTTATTAGTAAAGGAGAATAGATATGCATCATCATCATTTTTCAAAACAAAATCGTATCAAAAAAGGTAATTTGGAACCAATGATTATCCATGCACTTGCCAACAGGCCAATGACAGGCTATGACATAATTCAATTTATCGAAAAAACTAGCCATGGCCTATGGAAGCCAAGTCCTGGCTCAATCTATCCAACCCTACAGCTTTTGGTAGAAAAAGACCAAGCCACTGTACAAGAAGAGGGTAGTAAGAAAATATATTCACTCACCGATACAGGTCAAGCACTTGTAAGGCAAGAAAGCCACAACCCATACAGCAACGTCAGAGACAAGCATCACTATCCAGAGTTGCGTAATCTAGTGCATAGCATCGCTACGACAACCAAGTCGCTAGCCATTACCGCTAATCCGCAGGCTATCCAGCAGATAACTACCATCCTAGAAGAAACTCTGCAAACATTACAAGAGCTACAAACGCTCGACGACCACGACCAAAGCGACAAAGATCAAGATGACGAAGGCCAAGGCGACAGCAATGAAGTTTGATAGCATCCAGTATATCTCCAAACGGCATGAATACGACGATGTCTACTCATATTTCTTTGACAAGGGCAACATACAGTATCAGGCGGGCCAATGCACCCACCTGTTGCTTGGCAAGATGCCCCTGAACGCAGTTGTTAGAGAAATGTCATTTGCCTCTGCGCCCTCAGAAGATACTATCAGGTTTACTATGCACATTGGCTCTAAGTCTAACTTCAAGTCCAAGATCGATAGCCTAAAATCGGGCGACAACATCAAGATTTTCAAAATTAAAGGAAGTTTTGCGTTACCAGATAACAGCAACCGACCAATCGTCATGCTCGCAGGTGGTGTTGGTATGACTCCTATCAGGTCAATCTTGACCCAACTACCACAAGACCACCCATATAACATCACCCTAGGACAAGTACAGCGTGGCGACTTCTTGTTTGCGGATGAAGTCAACCAAAAAGTATCCAGCCACCTCCAAATCGACCCATCCGGCTTCACATCAGCCATTACCGATATTATCCGATCCAATCCAAACGCCATCTACTATATCTGTGGCTCCGATAGATTTACACAAGGGGCATTAGAGCTACTCAATCAAAATTCAATAGATTCTCACGACATAAAAATTGAGAGCTTTAGTAAATATTAGTTATTATTAGTAATTATTAGGTATTATTTACGTAATTAATTGGTAATTCATGGTCTCAGTGCTATTGTAAATCTATGGCACGACCTGATAATGATCAAACTGCACGACGCAAACTTAATCTAGTAGGTGGCAAAACCCTAGCTGTTAGCATACCTATAGATATAGTGCGTAGTCTTGATCTCAAGAAACAAGACCCAGTCATAGTTAGGCGTGTTGGTCAAAAAATAATTATAGAAAAGGATAATTCGTAATCATGTGTGGCATCATGGGGTATATTGGTCATCGTCCAGCCAAGCAAATTATAAAAAACGGACTACAACAGTTAGAATATCGTGGATACGATTCTGCGGGCATAGCAGTCAACAATCAAAAGGTTCATACAACCAAATGCGTCGGTGACACTAGCAATCTCAATATCGATTCATTGCCAGACACGGCAACCATAGGGATTGGTCACACCAGATGGGCAACTCATGGCAAACCAACCACTAGCAACGCTCATCCGCACACTTATGGCAAAATAACCTTGGTACACAATGGCATCATCGAGAACTACGAAGACCTAAAAGCCAAATTCGCGATATCCAACCTCAAGAGCCAAACCGACTCCGAAGTCCTTGCGGCCGTCATAGATAATTTTTATAAACAAACCAAGGATTTACTCACGGCCGTCAAACAAGCTATGAATATCGCCAATGGCACCTTTGGTCTAGCCATCATGTCTGTCGCCGAACCAGACAACATCATTGTTGCCCGCAGAGGTAGCCCAATAGTCATCGGTGTCGATGAAAATCAATATTACATTGCCAGTGATGCCAGTGCAATTATAGACCACACCGACAAGGTAATCTATCTAGAGGATGATCAGATTGCCCAGATCAACAGGGAATCGCTGTCACTTTATGACCTTAAGCTAACAGCCAAACAAACCGCCATCCAACAACTTTCTGCAGATGACTATCAGAACAATTTAGGTCAATTTGGTAGTTACCTAGAAAAAGAGATACATGAACAGCCCAAATCACTACACAACGTCATGCGGGGCAGGGTGTCACTCGAAACTATCCAGCTCGGCGGACCAAGGCTCGATGCCAATAATATTAAATCTATCAAACAAATACTCATCATCGGCTGCGGCACAGCATATTATGCTGGATATTATGCCAAATACGAACTAGAAAAAATCCTTGGCATCAGCGTTAGTGTCGAATATGCCAGCGAATTTCGCTACCGCTACGGTGCTTACGACCCAGATTCAACACTAGCTATTTTTATGAGTCAATCTGGTGAAACGGCCGATACACTAGCATCACTTCAAGAGGCCAAACGACGCGGCATCAAGACAATGGGTATCATCAATACCGTTGGCTCTACCATCGCCAGGGAAGTCACTCATGGTGGAATATACCTCCATGCTGGCATGGAAGCATCTGTGGCGAGCACCAAAGCCTACAGCTCAATGGTTGCAGCCCTACTTATGCTCGGTGGACACATGTCCTACAAAAGTGGTGCTGACTCATCCATTACTAGGCGCATAGCCAGCGAACTCAAATCTCTACCAACCGAAATAGCCCATACACTCAATTTGCAACCTCAAATCAAAAAAATTGCAAGCAAATTGGCCAAAAAAAACAACTGGTTTTTCTTGGGACGAGACTCCCTGTATCCCGTAGCCCTAGAAGGCGCCCTTAAACTCACAGAAGTCACCTACATACACGCCCAGGGCCTACCGTCTGGAGAAATGAAACACGGCCCAATAGCCCTGATAGACAAGCAGCATGTATCAGTTGTTCTTATGCCAGAGGACGAATTACTTTATAGCAAAAGTCTCTCAACGCTTGAAGAAATCAAAGCTAGGAGTGGCATCATCCTCACGGTCGGCACTAGACCCAAAGAGTCAATCAGCGATTACCATATAGAAGTAGCTCATAACGGCGAGTACACCGATGGGCTAATCTATAACACGGTATTACAGTTATTAACCTTATCCATTGCTGAATATAAAGGAAGAAATATCGACCGTCCTCGTAATCTTGCCAAATCCGTCACCGTAGAATAGACTCCAATCCAAACAGGAACATAAAGACTTGCCATATCAAAAAAAACATATATTATAAGCATAGGGATATAA
>JAGQMT010000032.1 GCA_020428565.1 Candidatus Saccharimonadota bacterium
TCTTCCAGAAGTAGAGTAATTATGGATTCGGATTCGGGGCGGGGTTGTAGGGTAGCTGGCGACACCAGAAACTCTCTACCGTAGAATGCGCATTTGCCTCTGATGTAGGCCAAAGGCTCGTGCTTGACCCTACGCGCAACCAGCCCCTCCATATGCACGAGGTCCGTCCTCGTGCATATGGAGGGGAGGTGGATTTCGGGGTGGGATAGGATCCATGTCCTGTCTTTGGTCAGGACGTCTTCTAGGAGTATCAGGCAATCAAGCCGTGCGGAAGTTATGCCTGCATCAAGAAGTTTCTTTGTGTTGTCCTGTAGCCATGTTTGAATCGTCATAGTTGATACAGCTTTTTATTCGTGGGCAAGGAGGTCATGTTCGGCTTTTTTGAGTTCTGCTATTAGGTCGTCAATTTGGCCGGATAGAGCGGTGGGGATGTTACTTCGGCTGTAGCCTATGCGATGGTCGGTGATGCGGTCCTGTGGGAAGTTGTAAGTACGGATTTTTTCACTGCGATCGCCTGAGCCAATGAGATTTTTGCGCTGGGCAGATAATTTGGCATTTTCTTCGTCGATTTGCTTTTGGAGGAGACGGGAGCGCAGTACACTCATGGCTTTTAGCTTGTTTTTGATTTGAGATTTTTCGTCTTGGTTGGTGACGACGATACCGCTTGGTATGTGGGTGATGCGAACTGCCGAATCGGTTGTATTGACTGATTGACCACCGTGGCCACTGGCGCGGTAGGTGTCAATTTTTAGGTCGGCGTCTTTGATTTCTACATCATTTTCTTCGGCTTCTGGCATGACGGCTACGGTAACGGTGCTGGTATGGATACGTCCTTGAGATTCGGTGGCAGGTACACGCTGTACACGGTGAACGCCACCCTCAAACTTGAGTTGACCATAGGCATCTATTCCTTTGACTTCGAAGCTGATTTCTTTGAATCCACCGGCCTCTGATGGGCTTTCGCTGATGAGTTCGGTTTTTAGATTGTGGATTTCGCAGTAGCGTATATACATGCGGTATAGTTCTGAGGCGAACAAGCTGGATTCGTCACCGCCAGCCGCGGCTCGGATTTCTATAATGGCATTGCGTTCATCATTTGGATCTTTTGGTGTGAGAAGCTCACGCTGAGTGGCTTCGAGTATCTCTAACTTCTGGGTTAGCTCTTCTAGTTCTAATTTGGCTAGTTCGGCAAGTTCGTCATTACCCTTGGCTAGTTCCTCGGACTCAAGTATCTGGGCCTTGGTATTGGTGATGTCATCAGAATTCTCTATGATAGTTTGCAAATCACTGAGCCTTTTAGCGAGTTTGGGATATTCTGGCGTACTAAAAACACTGGGGTCTTGTAACTGTAGTTCGATACCAGTGAGTTCATCTCGGAATTGTTGTAACTTGAGTTCCATATTGGTTTATTATAATAAAAAATCGCCTAATCCGTTATAGGACTTAAGGCGATTTTTGTAGTTAGTAGCTAACGACCAAGTTTTTTGGTCTCTGTCTTGTTTGCAGAAGGGCGAGGTTTTTTGACTGAGCGTTCTGCACGAGCTTTGGCAGCGGCTTCTGCGCGAGCCTTGAACTTATCGACACGTCCTTCGATGTCAACAATACGCTCTTCGCCAGTAAAGAACGGATGAGAGCTACTGCTGATGTGTACTTTGACCAATGGGTATGTGTTGCCATCTTCCCATTTGGTGGTTTCTTCAGAGTTAACTGTTGAGCGAGTCAAAATTCTAGTACCATTGTTGAGGTCTTCGAAAACAACTAGCTTATAATTGGTTGGGTGAATATCTTTTTTCATAACTCGGTTCATTATATCTCATCTGTTACAAATGGTCAACATGACAAATTGTTCAAAATTACTAATTTATGGATGCTTGCATTGTGTCTAGTGTCAAAAAAGTACCAAAAATTGAGGTTGTTATTACGAACTACCTCTGTTATAATAGTATGGTAATTAATTAAACAGGACAGGGCGAAATCCTCCTGATATCATCCGTGTAGGACTTATCGGGCTGGCCTTGTACCGAAGAGAAAGGATTTGATTATGTCTACAAATGTAGATATCAAAGCACTACTTGCGGCCGGTGCTCATTTTGGCCACAAAACATCAAGATGGCATCCAGCAATGGCTCCATATATCCACAGCAAGAGAGGTGGTAGCCATATTATCGACCTAACCAAAACGGTTGAGAAGCTAGAGGAAGCATTGGCATTTATCACGAAGATTTCTGCGAGTGGCAAGCAAATATTGCTTGTTAGTACCAAGAAGCAATCACAGTTTGTAGTCAAGAAACTAGCTGATGAAACCAAGAGTCCGTATGTTGTAGAACGTTGGGCTGGTGGTATGTTGACGAACCAAAATACCATTGGTGGCCGAATTAAGCACCTCAAGGATTTGGAAGCCAAGTTAGAGTCTGGCGAATTGGCCAAGAAATACAACAAGCTAGAAATTCAACGTTTCCAAGAAGAAGTTGAGGCAATGAATATTCTTTATGGTGGTATCAAGGATCTTCATGCTCGTCCAGGTGCTGTTTTTGTGTTTGATCCGACTCATGACAAAAACGCAGTCGCCGAGGCTAAGAAGCTTGGTCTGCCGATTATTGCACTTTGTGACACAAACGCTAATCCAAAGGATATTGACTATGTGATTCCAAGTAATGATGACGCTATCAAGACCTTGGAGTTGATTGCGGACTATGTCAAATCTGCGATTGAGACTGGTCGGGCTAAGGCCACAAAATCCGCTGACAAAACAGAAGAAAAATAATCATGTAGATGTATCCAAGCGGGCGTAGTTTTCGCTTTTGGGTATCTGCTAGTAGGATTTAATAACTGATTACAATAAGTAACTTAAAGGGGTGAATTATATGAATATCGAAGATATCAAAAGACTAAAAGAACTAACAGGTGTTGGCCTCACTGATGCCAAGGCCGCTCTAACAGAGGCTAATGGTGATTTTGACAAAGCATTAGAGGCAATGCGCAAAAAAGGTATGACTAAGGCCGAAAAGCGTGGTGAGCGTGAAGCAAGGCAGGGTTTGGTTGGTACTTATAATCATGATAACCGCATTGGTGTATTGGTTGAATTAAACTGTGAAACTGACTTCGTGGCCAGAAATGAAATCTTTGCAGACTTACTCAAGGATGTAGCTATGCATATTGCGGCTAGTAATCCTGAGTTTGTGTCTGCCGAAGATATTCCAGCAGAAGTCCGTGATGCCAAAAAGGCCGAATTGCTCGCTGGTGATGCTCTAAAAGGTAAGCCTGCTGAAATGGCTGAGCAAATTGTCGAAGGTCAGCTCAAGAAATATTTTGCCGAAAGATGCTTGCTTGATCAGCCATACATCAAGAATCCAGATCAGACAGTGGGTGAATATGTCAAAGATCACAATGCTCGTCTAGGCGAAAACATCATCGTTCGTCGATTTAGTCGAATCGCTCTAGGTGAAGTCGCCTAAGACTTTGGTACACAGTTGGTGCTATGCAGTATAAAAAAGCAGTAGAATTAGTGGCGGATTTGTTCCGTGATGTTCAGCGTGAGGTGACAGGATTGCCTTATATTGTTCACCTTGTGGGCGTTAGCTATTTGGTGTCTAAGATTACAGATGATGAAGATGTAATTATCGCTGCGTTGTTGCACGATATACTCGAAGATGTCCCAAGCGATAGATATTCCGAACGGCAAATGCGTGATGATTTTGGCGATAAGGTTACAAATATCGTCAAAACGGTTAGTCACAATGATGCCAAGTATGGCAAGCAAGAGTCTAGACAACGATATCTGGATCAAATCAAGAGCGGCTCTATTGAGGCCTGTATGGTTAGTGCCGCTGATTTGTTACATAATGCAACAGACGTAGCATACATATATCAGAATAACCCAGAGGGTATCAAGGCGAAGTTTGGTGGTAAAAATGTTGAATTGCGGGCGTGGTTTTGGCATGAACGCTTGAATATTCTGAGTGATAGATTAGGTAGCGACAATCTACTTATTAGGCAATTACAAGACAAGATGACCGAGTTAGACAAAGTACACGCCGAAATTAGTTAAACTTGTTATAATGTATAAGTAATGTACCAAGCAGGTTTGATACGATAATTTTAAACTTAGGAGAATTATGGATCCCAGTAGAATAGTTAGCGAGGCCGAAGCCAAGTTCAAGAAAGCCTACGAGTTTTTTTTGGATGACATCAAAAAAATACGCACTGGTCGGGCGCATCCCGGGATGCTAGATGGTGTGAGCGTAGAGGCTTATGGTTCGTCCATGCCACTTAATCAGGTTAGTAATGTGACTGCGCCAGAGGCTCAATTATTGCAAATTACACCGTTTGATCCAGGTAATTTACAGGCTATTGTTTCGGCTATTCGTGATAATCCATCCTTGGGGCTTAATCCGAGTGACGACGGTAGGATTGTGCGAGTGCCAATTCCAGCTCTAACCGAAGAGCGTCGTCGTGATATCGTCAAATCGCTTGGTGCAAAGACAGAAGACGCTATGATTGCTTTGCGCGGAGTGCGTCATGATGCCATAGATGCTATCAACAAGGCCAAGAAAGACAAGGATATCTCTGAGGACGATGCTAAGCGACTGACATCCCAAATAGAGGATTTGATGTCTAAGCAGAAGACAGACATAGACAAAGGCGCCAAAGAAAAAGAAGCAGAGATAATGACCGTTTAGGTCGGTGGCGTAATGTCTAGTTCAGATAGGTCTTCGGGTAGTTCGGGCAAAAATATCAACCTTCCGTCTCACATTGGCTATATAGTTGATGGGAATCGTAGGTGGGCCAAGGCTAATGGCTTAGCCTCACTACAGGGGCATAAGCGTGGATTTGAGGTTTTGCGAGATATCTCTATAGCGTCTATAGAGGCTGGTGTTCAGTATGTGTCGGCCTTTTGTTTTTCGACCGAGAATTGGAATAGGTCCAAGACGGAGGTGTCGTATTTGATGAAACTTATCGTCAAATTGTTGAATGAAAACATCAACGATATGGCTGATCGCAATATACGTATTGTGCATGTTGGGGCTAGAGACGGCCTGCCAAAATCGGTGTTGGTTGCAATAGACAAGGCTGTTGCCAAGACGGCAGACTGCACCAAGGGTACTTTGGCTTTGTGTATCAATTACGGTGGACAGCAAGAAATTGTTGATGCTACCAAGAAGCTCTTGCGACAAAGGCCAGATCCAGTGCGGTTGACGATTGATGATTTTAGCAAAGCGCTGTACACGCCATATATTCCAGACATTGATTTGGTTGTCCGTACATCTGGCGAATATAGAACGAGTGGCTTTATGTTGTGGCGAACTGCTTATGCTGAATATTCCTTTGTCGACAAATGTTGGCCTGATTTTACCAAGCAAGACCTCAAGTTAGTTTTGCTTGATTATGCTCGTCGGCATCGCCGCTTTGGCAAGTAGGGCCAATTCAATTATATGGCGACCCACCCATTATTGCCTGAGGCTGACAAAATATATATTGCTCTAGCGTTAAAGTGCTAAGTTGATTTATAATATTAAGCATATGGGAATTTTCTTTTTTATTTTGGGGTTAATATTGTTTGTATGTTTGGTGTTGGTACACGAGTGGGGTCACTTTATTATGGCTAGACGCAACGGCGTGGATGTAGAAGAGTTTGGACTTGGTTTCCCACCAAAGGCCAAGACATTAACTACCAAGAACGGTACGGAATATACACTAAATTGGCTCCCGCTTGGTGGGTTTGTAAAACTCAAGGGTGAGCATGATATAGACACCGAACCAGGTACGTTTGGTGCTGCGACTACTAATGCCAAAGTGCAGATTATGTTGGCTGGAGTGGTCATGAACCTAATTTCTGCATTTGTGTTGTTTACAGTCGTGGCCTGGATAGGTATGCCAAAGATTTTAGATAATCAAACTACCATCAGCGGTGACACGACGGTTATCAAAACACCAG
>JAGQMT010000033.1 GCA_020428565.1 Candidatus Saccharimonadota bacterium
CTTACCGCCTCATATTACCATAAACTTTTTGTAAAGTCTATAGATTATCCACATTTTTTATAAAAAGTTCGTACAAAAAAGCCCCTATAATCATCATTGCCCTATCCCACCCCTATAAACTATTTACAAAACCAGTGACAATACTGTATAATCAATTATTGAATTCTATATCAACAAAGTTAAATTTATTAATTAATGAACTAAAGTAAGGAATCAAAAGTGCCAATTATCAAATCCGCAAAGAAGCGCGTCAAGCAAGCTCGCAAAGCAACCATCAGAAACGCCAAGACCAAGCGTAGTCTACGCGAATCTATCAAGAGCTTCATCAAGAATCCAACAGCTGATTCTCACAGCAATGCCCAGAGTAACCTAGACAAAGCCGCCAAAAAAGGCCTAGTTCACAAGAACAAAGTCGCTCGCAAAAAGCGTCAACTTGCAGCAACCGCTAAAGCCAGTGGCGCAACACCTGTCAAAAAGGCCACAACGAAGACAGTCGCCAAAAAAGCTCCAGCCAAAGCTACTGCTAAGTCAGTCGCCAAGACGGCTACCAAAAAAGCCCCAGCCAAGAAACCTACCGCCAAAAAATAAACCCAGCCTGGATTTTGACCTTACTTTGAGACTAAGGGGCACTCAAATTTACTAATCAGTCGCTTTCAGGAGCGCTTTGTCAAAGGTTATAACCTCAGTAATACCACTCGCCCGATACAATGCCAGTAGCTAAGTCGCCTATCAATATGTCTGCTTTTTGCGCCAAGCTCTCATTATCTCGAACCAAAAACCGTACTAATACATTGATACCCACACCTACCATGTTTGGCTATCTTTATAGAAACTATTACGCGCATTGTCTATCTGCTCATCTGTAGCTGGAAGCTTACCGCTACGCAAAAATTTACTATGCAGACGTGCCTGTACATCATTAAGCGAAGGGGCCTTTGTTATCACGACTCGCCCATCTTCTGTAGAAATCGTACTTTATCATACCTTGATAAATTCAGGTTCTTACGCACTGACTTTGGTAAAGTTACCTGATATTGAGAAGTAATACTATATGTCTTAACCATACCTATTATTATCAGTAATACTTATTCAAATAATCAATAAGGATAGCCAGATTATTTTGGTTATTTTCTCTTTTGTAGTGGAGATAATCGTGTTATTATATCCACTATGATAGAGCGATTCTTAACCAATCAAGTACGCGAAAAATTAGGTCGAGGCAAAATAATCGTCCTTTACGGACCAAGACGAATTGGCAAAACAACAATGGCCAGACAACTACTCAATGAATCATCAGAGGGCGCTGGTCTATACCTCAACTGCGACGAACTAGCCGTCCAGGAATTACTAGAATCACGTAATCTCAAAAATATGGAACGCTCCATTGGCAATGCAACTCGTATCGTCATTGACGAAGCACAAAGAGTCCGAAACATCGGTGTATCACTCAAATTGCTCATCGACAGTCGACCCGACCTAGATATAATCGCCACTGGATCATCATCCTTTGACTTGTCTAATAAAATCAAAGAGCCACTAACCGGAAGGTCCTATGAGTTTATCCTCGAACCACTTTCACTCAGCGAATTACAACAACATTTCCATTACTCACCACTGGAATTAAGCTCCGCCTACGAGCGACTACTTCGTTTTGGGGGTTATCCCAGCGTAATACTGGGTAACGATCAAGAAGCTACCGAGGAAATATCGTTAATCACCGACCGTTATCTATACAAAGATACTTTGGAATTAGTAGAACTACGGCAACGGCAACTCCTGCCTAGACTACTCACGGCATTGGCGCTCCAAATTGGCCAAGAAGTATCCTACCACGACCTAGCCAACAATCTAGGCGTCAAATTAGAAACCATTGAACGCTACATCACAATCCTAGAATCGGCTTTTGTTGTTTACAGACTACCTGCCCTATTACCCAATAAGCGCAACCAGCTAAGCAACCGTAAACGAAAAGTATACTTCCGCGATACTGGCGTCCGCAATGCTCTACTCGACAGCTTCAACCCCTTGTCACAAAGAAGCGACACAGAGCAACTATGGGAAAATTTTTGTATCAATGAAAGGCGCAAATCCTTGACCAAATCGAACACACCAACCAAACTGCAGTATTGGCGAGGTTTATATGGTGAAATTGACCTCATAGAGCAGCACCGAGATGAATCGGTCAATGCTATTGAGTTTAGCTGGTCAAATAACAAAACAGTCAAGCCATCCAAAACATTTACACAGACTTACCCCGAAGCGAAGTTCACAGTCATCAACCGCCATAATTTAGCCGACTGGCTCAAACTATAATTTATTGCTAAATAGCCAAAATGAAATTTTGCACGGCATCATCAACATCTATAGAACGAGTTTTCATATCATAATCAAGATTTAACAACCGGCTAACAAGATACTGAATTTTCTGTTCGGACAGGTTACTGGTCAGGTCAGATGTCTTGGTCACCACATATGGATTTAATTTTGTAAACGATGCAATGTTACTAATCTTATTTAATTGACTATACTTTACCAACAAAATCACATGCAACTGCCAAGCTATCATGCCAATTATCTCGTGTGGCTCAACGTTCTGACGACGCTGATCATTATACAGCTCTAACGCCCGTTGCTTATTACCATCAAACATAGCGTGTAGCAAATCAAATATCTTGCTAGATGCCACAGGCTCGACTAAACGATCAATTGATTGCCTAGAAATTTTTGTATCAAAACTAAGAAGCTTATCAATTTCATTACTCAACATCAATTGATTATCGCCAATCATGCCTAACAAATGTTGAGCGTCTGCCAAATCAATAGAACCACCACGTATTGCAACTTCGGCAATTAGCCATTTCCCAAGTGCGTATGACTCTAGTTTGGTAAATTCACGAAAATCAGCTTGTTTTTTTAGCTTTTTATATACAGATGAACGTTTATCAAACTCTGGCTCGTCTATGATTAAATCTGTAGTTTGACCTGATGCTTCAATCAATTTGTCTACCTGCTCCGTTGATAATCCCAATGATGAAATACCACGCAATACAACCAATTTGCGCTCAGACATAAACGGTATACTAACAACCGACCCCAGCAACTTGTCGAAGGTGATATTTTCTGACTCTAGCTTCTCTGTATCAAAATCACCATATTTGTCCACAAAATCAGATCGCAAATCAGCCAAAGCCTTAGTGCGAAGATAATCGTTCGTACCAGTTAATACGACAATCATAGCTTCCTCTTCAACGTTACAATCACCATCGATCCATCTGTCAAAAACCTATCACCACTACCATTGCGTGTAATAAATGGCGGAAAGAAATGTTCTATACGTTCGTGCATACTAATCGCATCCGATTCAGACAGCGTATCTACCAAATAATCTCGTTCTTGGTCTATGTTTGGGTCAATACGATGTGTAAATTGAAGAGTAAACATAGATAATCCAACCGCACTGTCGTAAGTAGCAGCCGCCACCCAATCTACGCGATAACCTCCGGGCATATACCAATTTTTGTCCGTCCGCCAAAACCTTACATGATGACGTTTGCGAGGATTGCCATCAACCTGCTTCTGAAAAGCCAAATCCTGACGCCTATCAAACATCAATAAATCACTCATCGGCGCATCTGGGTATTCACGGCGACGAATTATAGACCAAACCATCCGCCAAGAACTAGACAACGATAATGGCTCGGCTTCTATCCAGCCAGCTCGCTTCATAGACTTACGCAACGAGCTTTTTGAACCTATAAATGCTAGGTTAATTTGATCGCCCAATAAGCCGTCGGCCGTCCGTGTCCTTCCGATAAAATAATCTGGTACATACAACAAACTCAACAATCGATGTATCCTAGGTAAGACAAAATAGGCACTAAATGCCCAACCGGCGATTAACGATAATGCTATCTGTCCTGTCCTTAAATCTGAAGGCAATATCACCTGATAGACATAAAATATAAATGCCAACGACACGGCAAACAAAACCAAACGTTTAATAGATGCCGCTACATGAAAAGTCCGTCTCATACGACGACCTTTTGACACGTCGGACAAAAATGCGTGCCCCGTCCAGCTACTTTAATCTTTTGTATAATTGTTTGACATCTTGGACATGCCTGACCCTCGCGCCTAAACACTCTCGCAAATTTGAGGTAACTACCTCGTTTGCCCTCGGCATCAACATAGTTTTTGTCAGTCGAGCCACCCTTTTTTATACTCAAATCCATCACAAACACTATTTCATCGCGTAGCAACGCCAACTGATCATCGTCAATATCTACGACTTTTGTAGCTGGATGAATTAACGCACCCCATAAAGATTCATCAGCATAAATATTACCAACTCCAGCCAAAACCGACTGATCCAATATAACGGCCTTGATAGCCGAACCTCCACGACGTCGAACCCTCGCAATAAACACATCAGCTGTAAAATCAGCCAAAAGTGGCTCCGGTCCAACTTTTTGCATAAAAGGCATGTTTGATATCTCACTCGTAGGCAATAGTTTTACCCACCCAAATTTACGCTGATCATTAAAATACAAAACATCATCATCCGACAGACCAAACACCACCCTAGTTGATTTATCTGGTAATTTATTAATCATCGAATCACTAGGATGACCTGCAGCAAAGCTCTGCCGCCCTCGATAAACCAACTGTCCTGTCATCTTGAGGTGAATCACTAAGCTGTATTTTGTACTCAAATCGATCATCAGCACTTTGGCACGACGTCGAACACCTATAATATTCGCGCCAATCAAAAAAGCATCGACATCCGTCTGGGCATTTGGAAAGCTCTTTGGCCAATCAAACTCTACAGACTCTACAGTCTTGTTGACAATCAACTTCTGTAAACCTCGCCTAACCGTCTCGACTTCTGGTAACTCCGGCATATGACTATTATTATACCCGAACGACTCCCAATTGATACCCATAAACTCCCTGCCCTGCACCAGATCAAATAACCTCTTAGGCGGTTGACTCAAGCGTATACTAGTTAACACACCAGATAGACTAAACAACCAATCACCTGACTCACCCGACACTCAGTAATATCAGCGAGTTCAAAGTTTAATGGATATATTCTCAAATCTACCATTTGTCTATAAGACAATAAATATGTGATACTAAACTATATGATAAAAGCTATAGTCTTTGATTGTTTTGGCGTGCTAGCAGAAGATGCTTGGTTGCCGTTTAAGCGTCAATACATCGGTAATGACCTGAGTCTAGCAACTCAAATAGCAGACCTAGGCAAACAAAATGAATATGGGTTTATTACCAATAATGAATATTTTCGCTCTGTCTCTGACCTACTGGGTGTACCTGAGCCTACTCTCAAACGTGCCCTCACCCACAAAGTACCCAACGCACAGTTACTGGCCTATATTACGGCCACATTAACTCCTCATTTCAAAATTGGGCTACTCAGCAATGCCAATTTTGATGTTGTCACAGAGATTTTTAACAAAGACCAAGCACAGATATTTGATGCCACCGCTCTATCGTACGAATGCGGTCTGATCAAACCAGATCCTCGGATATTTGAACTCATTGCCAATCGGCTAGGAGTACTACCATCTGAATGCATACTCGTAGACGACGTCGAACGCTACTGCACAGCAGCAGAGCAAGTTGGCATGAAATCAATAGTTTACCAAAACACCGACCAAACAATTGCCGATATTAACCAATTCTTATAAATATCTTCTTGTCGGTTCCTAGCTCTGTCTTCAGCTTGTGCAACAATTGTCGCAAAGCACCAGCCAAACTTGCTGACTGAACGGTAATCGTAATCACCGTCGGCTGAACTTTAACAGATGAGTCGCTGGCTAGGTTTTTGCGTATAAACGTCTTAACCTGCTCAATTTCAGCTGGCTGATCGAACTCAATATTACCCATAATATCCTGCAAAC
>JAGQMT010000034.1 GCA_020428565.1 Candidatus Saccharimonadota bacterium
GCTAAAACTAAGTTGCGCCCTAGTGATAAATATTTGTCGGATATGGAATTGCCGTCGGTGAGTGTTTGTATACCAGCACGCAACGAGAGCGAGAATTTGCCGGGATGCCTAGCGTCCATTGTAGATTCGGACTATCCCAAACTAGAGATTTTGGTGCTTGATGATTGTTCGCAGGATAAAACTTCGGAAATCATCAAAGGCTTTGCACATGATGGTGTACGGTTCGTGCCGGGTGACGCACCAAAGGATGATTGGTTGGCCAAAAATCAAGCTTATCAGGTGTTGTATGAACATGCTAGTGGGCGAATACTGATTTTTTGCGGTGTCGATGTGCGAGTCGGCAAGGACGCTATCAAGAAGTTGGTAGTGACGATGTTGGCGAGGCACAAACAGATGATTTCTGTTATGCCAAAGGGTGTTCAAAAGACTGCCAAGGCTAGACTGTTGCAACCAATGCGGTACTGGTGGGAATTGGCGTTGCCTCGCAGGTTGTTCAATCGTCCACCTGTGCTTAGTACTTTTTGGGCTATCGATAAAGAAACCTTCAAGGGCCTAGGCACGATGAAGGCGGTAAAAGGTAGTGTGATGCCAGAGACGTATTTTGCAAAATCCACGTCCACTCATCAGGATGGTTATAGTTTTATGCGCTCCAATGGTGGACTCGATTTGACCAGTACTAAGCCTTACGTTGATCAATTGCAGACCTCTATTCGTACTCGATATCCTAGGCTAAAGAGCCGTATAGAGAATGTGCTTCTGATGGTGTGCTTAGAGCTTTGTATGGTTGTTCTGCCTTTGGTCGGCTTGGCGGTTTTTGGTCTGTGGCCGAGCTTGTTGACCCAATTTTTGGCACTAGCAGTCATAGTAGTCATGATGGCTACGCACTGGATGGTTGTGCGTGCATGGGGTGTGGCTAATCCAGTGATGGCATTGGTACTATTGCCGGCCTCAATCTTGTCCGAGGCGATAATAACGCTAGTGTCTATGTGGCGTTATGAGTTTGCAGAAGTGAGTTGGAAAGACCGAAATATTTGCATACCTGCTATGCGTTATTACAAAAAACTACCAGATATCGAGGATAATTAGACGTTGGCGGTTGTCTGGTTTAGTTGGTTTGTGATTGTTTGGTGTTGCCCATATTAGGTACGAAGATTGTAAAAGTTGAACCTTTGTTGAGTGTGCTTTCGAGGGTTACTTTGGCGCCGATGAGTTTGGCAAGTTTTGTAGTGACATATAATCCTAGACCCGTGCCAGAGCTTTTGCGAGTGCGATAATCTTCACTACGGAAGAATTTGCCAAATACTTCTTTTTGATCGTGTTCACTGATACCAATCCCAGTGTCGCTAACGGTGAAGTTAACACCACCTTGGGTGGATTTCGCGCCGATAGTTATGACGCCATGTTCGGTATACTTGATGGCATTGGTGACGAAATTTTGTAGGATTTCACGGACGTATAACGAGCTGTTGTAGATTACCTCTAGGGTTGGGTCGATTTCTGTACGCATGTTTAGGCCTTTTTTCTCTACTTCTTGAACATAATTTTGGGCTAAGTTCTGCACCAGCTGGGCAACATTAATTGATACATAGTTGAGGTTTTGGATAGTGTCGTTTTCGGCTCGGGACAACGTAGATAGGTCGTTGATTAGGCTACCGAGGAACAAAATTTGGTCGTGGGCTTGATGAATGGCGTTTTTGGTTGATATCACATCATCTTGCCTATCTATAGCCAAGATGGCATTAGATAAGTTGCCCTCGGCAATGGTGACTGGTGTGCGTAGTTCGTGGCTAACCACGCTGACAAACTCATCACGCTCTTCTTCTAGGGATTTTTCTCTGGTAATATCACGAATCATAATGACGAAGCCGTTTTTTTCTTCACTGCCGAATTTGGGCTTGACGGGTGCAATGCTGAGGTAGATATTGATGAGACTGCCGTCTGAATAAACCAATCGGTATTCCCTAGATATCGTCTGTGTTTTGGTGTCCAAAATCAATCTAGTCAAATCAATGGGCTGTTGTTCTTTGTCGACAAGTCTTAGGCATAGGCCAATTGGCGTGCCTTTGAGTTCGGTATTGCTATCAAGTATATTCAGGGTTGCACCGTTGTAGGTCGTAATTTTGCCATTTTGATCCGTAGCAATTACGCCGTCCGTAATACTATTTATAAGCGTCTCTAACTGAGCTTGTTCTAGTTGACCGCCATGCGTACTGGTTGGTGTGGCTGGTTGACTGTTGGTATCCATAAGCAATATTATAGCACTGTTTTAATCATGGTTGTCTGATTGTACGGTTTGCTGGCTAGTCTTTGAGGAGGATTGTTCCTAGTGAACTTCAGGTTGGATTGACGGTCGTAATGGCTGTTTTGTATTGTTTTAGTTCTTTGCGAAGGGCTCTGGCATTTGGTCGGGTTGACTCTAGTTTTTGCCAAAAGCTTGCCGAATGATCCATGTGCTCGGTGTGAGTGAGTTCGTGTAGTATAACGTAATCGATAAGGTGCCAAGGCGTTTGCATTAGATAAGTGTTGAGGGTAATTTGCTGGAGCTGATTACAGCTTCCCCACCTCGAGGTTAGCCTTTTGACATCAACTGATTGGTAAGAAAAATTAAACTCTTGAGCTAAGCTGGCTAATCTTTGAGGCAATAGTATGCTGGCTTCTTTGTGGAGGGCTTTATGGGCGGCTTTTTCTAGACAAACTTGGATCACATTGTCGGTAATTGCTTGACCTGTTGGCATGGTGAGGTTGATTTTTGTAGCGGTCACTCTAGTACTAGGACGGCTAGCACTGGGGCTCTTTGATACAAAAATACGATGTGCCTTGCCGATACGGTCACCATCTTGGAGTAATAGGTTGGCTGTCGGTCTGTGTTGGTTTATCCAATCGACGTTTTGCAACACAAAACTTATACCCATTTTGTAAGTTGCGAACAACGGTAGGCTGACCCGTAATTCGCCCTTGTTTGTATAGCTGAGACGAATATTTTTACTAGCTTGTCGTTTGACGAATGCTACTTCGCCGATGTTTGGTATGTCGAATTTTTTGGTTGCCATTATGAGCTGACGGTTAGTTATCTGAGGACTATGTTTCGCCTACTGCCTGGCTTGATGCTTGATCCATGGGGAGTTGGAACGAGGTTAACTAATTCGGGTTTGATCATCTTGTGAGCGGCGGCCGAGCTTTTGATATTGCCAAGGTCGGATAATTTTTTGACTATAGTACTGAGCTGACCATTAAAACTATGTTTACCACTGACAACCATGAAATCCTCTGTTGGTTCGGGGTTTTCCATGTAGGATGCCATTTGTTTGAATGATTCTACGTCGTACCCTACGGCATATTTGTCGTCGCTGGTTCGTCGATCTCGATTGTGGTTACGCAAAAACGCTGTATCTGGATCAATCTGGAACCAAACTACAAGTGTGTTGGCACCGTTCAGTCGAGCCATTTCTCTGAGTGACCGTCTCTGGGATACACGCATTGCGTTCATATCCATAATCACACTGATACCAGCCGTGAGAAACTCATTGGTCATGTATGTCATGATGCGGTTGAGGGCTGAGTTTTCTTGCTTGGAATATCGAGGTTGTTGGAATAATTCATGTCGGATACGATCTTGCTCGAGGTGGGCAATCTGAATAGATTCTGCTAATTGTCGAGCAAAATAAGTTTTGCCAGCACCTGGGAAGCCATAGGTCAAAATCAATATGGGTGTGATAGTATTAATCTTGTCACTGGACTTTTTGCTCATATAAATGTCATTTTACAACATTTACGATGAATTATAAAGAGCAGACCTAGGTAGGCGCAGTTTGTAGTTGGTCTGTTAGGTTTTTGTGCTTGTTATTACACCTACTGTATCTTCTTATTGTATCATAGAGTTGCACAAATGTCAATATATAATTTATCATATTTATATGATAAATTATATATTTGGGTGATTTGTTCAGGTGGCGCAAGTTAGCTATGGATTTTGACTGTAGTTGGATGTCTGTGGATAAGCTCATACGCAATGTGCGTATGTTTGTCGATGGGCTTCCGACTACAAGGAGGAATATATGGCTGGAACACTTGCGTCATCAAAGGCGACGGGAATTTTGATTCCATCGTCGTCGACGGTGAAACTGGCGATCAATGCAAGGCTCGGTCGTAAGCGACGTTTGGTTGTTTTTGCGTCTGATGATGCTTTGGATCGCAACGCCATGAGGCTGTTTGTTGCGGTCAAAAGTATCCCGACTCACCTTAGGGGCGATCCTGTGATGTTATCTGAGGTTGGCAATAAGCCAAGATTGGATGACTCTGGTTCGCTTCATTGGGTGTTTATGGACGAGGCCAACGAGCGCATCAACATCGAGCTTAGCCCAGAGTTGAAGCTCAAGATTAACGGCAGTCCCGAGCTCAGTGGCACCTTGGTCCGTGGTCAGTTGAAGTTCCGAAAAGGAGTACCTCACCTGCACTAATCATCCGAATCTGGGCGACAGATGTTTTTCTACAAGAAGCTTATCTGTCGCCCTTTTACTATGCTTAAACTATTGTTGCTGACTATTTTGTGTGTTTACTGGGGTTTATTAAGCTAGCGCGCTCAAGTCTGAGGGTCTCTGGTAGGGCTTCATTGACTGCTCTCCCAATAGCTTGTATTTTACGATCATTGAAAGATTTGGCAGGAAATTTTGCCAAACTGACATGTGGTTTTGGATTTTGTTTCCAGCGGGTTGTGGGAAGCTCTTCATCATAAGTATCTTGGGTGTACTGGTCTATAATTGTTTGTATAGATTGTCGTTCAGCTAGTATGGCTTGATTGGAAGCTTCATCAAATCCAATCGACAAGATTTTGAATCTATTGTGTCGATTTGACAAGATTCTGGTGCCCTGTACGTTGACTGTTATTGGTTTACGGATTGTTGGTACGGAATCATAGATATCATTGAGTATATCTTCTGTGGCAACGTCTGATGGCACTGATAATGACCGAGTTTCGTTGTGTTCTATTTGTGTCAGACCAAAGCGACGATCGCCGTTAGAACCGTCTCTTAAGTATCCACCTATGCCTAGCTCTTTGGCGGTAGTTTTGATAGCCTCAAAGACGTCACTGACGTTATCAAGAGAAACTTGCCTGCTCACAATTAAACCACCAAAGAAAGCAGAGCCTCCGTAGTCGAGACTGCGGTCGCCTATATTTTGAGTTCTTTCAAACGACATTACACATATATATTATAATAAATAATCAAAATAGTCAAAATATTATTACTGAACCACCCTAAACTAGCGCGGTACTAAGATTGGTTATCTGGTGTTTTGGGCCAAAATAGGCGGTTAATTAAAAGGACTAAAATCTAAAAAAACTAAGATTCATCAAAAAAAACTTAAATACCTAAGATTTATCTCTCGTATGCGTATGTCGTCATAGTCGAAGTCTTGGCGTAGTTCAGGTTTGTTAGCGGTTGTTTCGCGAATTTCTGGATCTGCAATTTGTGCAACTTCGCTTTCTCGGTAGAAGTCCTCACCAAGTACATCACGACCAATCATGAGGCCTACGATGCTCTCAAACCTCTTGAGAATGATCTTGGCATCTGGATACTGTACAAATATAGTGTGTAAGCATTACCAAGTTGGGTAGTTAGCCAATACAATAGCAATTGTAATATTAACTAATTCAACGAAAGGTTGAAATGTATGACAACTACCCAAAAATACTCTAACAAAAGAATTAAGAAATTGCCCGTCTTTGATGATGAAAAAGATCTCTTACAGTTCCTGGAGAGGAGTCTAACAGATAACTTAAAACAGTTCATTAGGGTAAGTATATCCAGTCTTGTTAAAGCCGAGATGGAACAAATGAGGACCGAGTTGCAACAGAGCGG
>JAGQMT010000035.1 GCA_020428565.1 Candidatus Saccharimonadota bacterium
CCTAGATAATATCGGCAACGCGTCATATCAAGACCTCAAGGCGGTTGATGGTATAGGAGAGATTGTCGCCGAATCTTTGTTGGCGTGGTTTATAGATGACGACAATCAAGCTTTGCTAGCTAAGTTCAAGCGTCTTGGGGTGTGGCCAGAGGATGTCAAGCGAACAGTCGGTAAGCTGAATGACGTTAGTTTTGTGATTACTGGTACATTAGAATCAATGGGTCGAGATTATGCCGCCGAACGTATCAGGTCACTCGGTGGCGTGTTTCAGAGTTCGGTTGGCAAAGGCACGACATATCTCGTAATGGGTGTCAAGGCAGGTAATTCAAAGGCCATCAAAGCCGAAAAGTTAGGTGTGAAAGTTATATCAGAGTCAGAGTTATTAGAATTACTATCCTAATGTCGTGCAATACTGTACAATGGTAGTATAAAAGTAGGGATAGTCTTGGGGAAACATAAAGAATAATGATTGATTTGATTAATCCTGTCGCCAAAGAGGCGCTAAGTCAGAGCCTAGATAGGTATTTTTTGAAGTGGGATGAATATATTGCCCGAATGGGACTGTATTCGATTGCGGAAAAAATGCGACCCGTGGCGGTTGGCTGGAAGGTTGGTTCGAGAGCTGAGTATAGACGTGTTATGAGCGTACTCGATAATTATGCTACGCAAATGCATAGTGTCAGTGTTGCCAAGCGCAAAATTGCCACAGTCGTATTAGAAGAACAGCTCAACCGTGGGTTGTCTGTGATCAAGGTTATAGAGCGACGAGAGGGTTCTAGGGATGCTGTTGGCTTGGATCATGTGGATTTTTATTTGCCGATTGTCGATGGAATTGCTGAAATGCTAGAGCGTAATGAGGCCAACTGGCGTCGTCAGGGCAATGACAACTACAAACGGCTTAGTGTACGCTTTGGTCCCGAATCATTATACGAAGCCAAGATTATCGATCATACGGTGCTTAATATTGCTGCCGATGAGCTTAACTACGCCAGTCAAAAAATTCTCAATCCGTCGTCCAGACCTCGCAAGTCGTCTATGGACTAGGCGTGGTATTGTCTAGTTAACGGTAAAATTTAATTTTGATTGTTTTGGTTGAGTATGGCATGGCTGTCAATTTACCGTAGTCTTGCGTAAGGCCTGTAGCTCATCAAAAGTGTCTATCTCGATCGCGTCGTTATGTTGGATTGGGCGTACGGAGACGTCGTAGTCATTGGTATCAGGCTGAAAAGGTATGGATTCGGCAAATTCCACGCCCGTTCTTGGATGTTCGAGTATAAAATCAATATCGATTTGTAGTTTTTTGGCATCGTCGCTACTCCAATACATAATACCGACAAATTTATAGGCGTTGCCATGCCAGATGTGCTGTATTTTGTCCGTTTCTCTAGAGTCAAAGAACCAATCATCATTGCTGGAGCTTGGTATACCACAATAGGTACTTTGGTATTCGTATGGACGTATGATTTTGGGGTTACGAATAAAGATATCTCCCTCTATGAGGTAGGCATTGGCGAGTAGGTGAGATGCCAGTGAGGTCGACTTGAGGGCAGTGGTCGAGTCCCAAGATGAATTATCGATAAATTTTAGGTTTGGGTAATCGTTTAGTAATAGGTCGAACGCCGTGCTTCTGTAGCCACGCACGATAGTGATGTCTGTGATACCAGCGGATATTAGGGCATCTAACTGCGTTTCGATGATGCGTTTTTTGCCGACCCATACCATTGGCTTTGGTCGAATATCGGTTTCGGGGCGCATTCTTGATCCACGTCCAGCAGCCAAAATGACGGCTCGTTTGACTCTGTAGGGTTCTAAGAATCGACGACCCAATTCACTAATACTGATTTTTGAGTCGATTGTTGTTAGTAATTGGTTTTTGGCTAATGTTTCTATGCTGGTATTTAGTGTAGGTAGATTCAGAATCGATAGCGCTTGATAGAGTTGCGTAGGCTTCGTTTGTCGGTGTTGTGTCAGATAGGTGAGTATCTCAAATTCTGTATGCGTCAGTTCGGTGGGTCCTGTTAGTATACTCACTGTTTTGGTACTAGCTCGATTTTTAGATACTCTGTAACTAGACGACTATGAGCTGCGATGTCATCGATGATACCTTGTAATTCTAGGTTTGGTTGGTCTCTGAATACTTCCCAGTCACTGTTTGGGATACGCCAGTCTTTGCCATAGGCCGCCTCTAGGTGTTTGACACTATTCTCTGGAACCCAAAACTCATGGCCCATGAACTGTCGTCGGATTAGTGGTTTGAAATCGGGATAGATACAATCAAATCGCTCGGCTTTGTTTGATGTTGCTTTTGGCTCGATGGCATTGTACAGACTGTGGTATGTAACGGCTCGGTCACCGTATTTCTTCTTGAGTTTTTTGTGGGATTTGAGAAGTGGATAATAAAAGAACATATCAAAAATTATGCCAGTGCGCCTGAGGGTAATCATCATACTTTTGCCCGGTTCGCCCTGCAGGCGCACTATGTAACATCCGTATTTATGCACTAATTCTGGTATGACTCGGATATCAAAATCTTCTGCCCAAACCCCAATATCTATATCGTAGTCATGAGATATAAATCCATCTTCGCGGATTGCGCCTAGCAATGTTCCATCGCTTAGCCAATGCGTACAGCCGAATCTATCTAGGACGGAAGTGACATCGGTCAGGAGCATCAAGGCTACGGCTGTCTCCATGACGGGTTTCTTGCGGTTGTCTTTTGGCCACTTGATACCAGCTTTGGTGTCTTTTGATATCGATTCATCACGCAGTTTTTTGATGGTTTGACGATTTTGCGGATGGTTTTGTTCCATAGCCTTTAGGTAACGGTCCATGCGTGTGCGGTTTTTCTGGTAGAGTTCGTTTTCTGGATTTTTGACAGGCGACAGGGTGTGTTCTAGGTGCAATGACTTGCCTTTGACGCGTTGCATTTTTTTGCCACTGAGTATTTCGCAAGCAACAGCAAAGGCACCGTCTTCGTGCCCCCAGCCGATGAAGTCGCTATCGTAACCACGTACTAAATCCCAGAGGTCACGTCGAATAATTACGCATCCTCCCAGCGGTTGATTGCGGGTGTATTTAGTCATATGTGATTGCCAGTCACTAGATTCGTCTGCTAGTAGCATTTCCGTACCAGTAAAATCAAGCTCCCAGCGTTCGGTATACGGATAAGTAATGGCGCCAGTCTCTAGGCAAGCCTTGATGCCTGTTTTGATTTGTTGTGGACTCAGTACTGTATCGGCGTCGTGTATAACGGCCACATCCCAATCACCAGCGTCTAAGGCAGCTAGATTACGGGCTAGGCCTATATTGAAGACCTTTTGTCTGGTAGAGTAGGCTTCGGCGGTGTGTATAGGGTAGCCTAGGGTTTTTTGGAGCCAGTCATGGACATGTTGCCAGATTAGCAACCTTGATTGATCTTTTGATCCAAACGGGATTAGCGTAACAATCTTTGGGTTGCGTTCTGACATATTCCTCCCTACCGACCAACATACCTCGCTTGGTCTTTTAGCTTGCGTAATTTGTTCAGTATTATACCACCAACCCCCAACAAACCACTAACCATACTAGCTACCACAGTCAATGTACTAGATACTCCAGTATTCGCTAGTTCGCTATTACTATCTATGGTTGTACTATCACCTAGTACATTGACTGTATAAGGACCATAGGTATGTAATAAGGCATTAGTATCTGGGTCCCTAACCTCTACGAGTACTGTATGTGTACCTGGCTCTACGTCTGATGGCAATGTACAACTCCAATTACCATTACTATCACTGACTGTACTACAGGTCACAGGGTTAGAATTAACCGTAACTAAGACATTAGAGTTTGGTGTAGTAGTACCAGAAAAGGTAGGTCTAACTGCAATAGTTGGTATACCGCTGACATCTACACTACTACCGCTATTACCATCATTACCACCCGGTGTACTAACATAGACACTCCCAGAGTCACTATTCGAACCGCCATCTGAATCACCTAGCACTTCATAAGCTCCAGAATCATAAGCTAATCCCTGTGGTCTAGCTATACCCCTAGCATCAGTACTAACATAAGTAGAAGCATTAGTACCACTATCTATAGCCGGAGAACCAGACAACAATGCCAATGTAGGCACAGGACCACCATTATCTCCCAATATACCCAAGAAAGAAGCTAATGAAGTCTGATTATGCTTATCCGTAGATTGATTAAGCCATGTAGACAGACTACCATCTGAGGAGAGGCTACCACCTAGACTGGTTAGGTTTATTGTTCCGCCTGAATTAATTTCTCTAGCATAGTTAACCACACTTCCTCCATCACCAGAGGCAAAGAGATTGTTCTGCATAGTATGATTAATCGTAGCCGTAGAACCAGATGCGTAGTCCCTAATGGCCGCTGCTGGTACGCTACCTGAATGGGTATTCGATATATTCCCAAAGGTATTGTTGATGGTGGTGAGGTTGGTGGTAGCGCTTGTGGATGGTGTGGTATCGGCGTAAGTAAGGATGCCTGTTGCGGAAGATGTCATATCGCCCGACGTCCCATCGTCACTAATAATGTTGCTGAAGGTAGAATTTTTAATAATGACATCAAGGGTTGTGTCGGACTGAACATTACTAATAGTGATGCCATGCATCGCGTTGCTTACGGTCGTAGATTCAATAATCACATTAGGGTCGGTCGGAAAATTCCCACTGTGTATGATATTGATGAGACCTTGACCAGATCCGCCGTGAGTGCGTCCATTGTGTACGTAGCTATTACGTATCACGACATTTTTGCTGTTATACGACATGATCCCAAGAGGTACGCTGACAGAGTCAAAGTTACCTAAAGCGTCAACCTCCACTCCATCTACAGTTAAGTCGTTAACCTCATTGCTGGTAATAACTCCATAGATAGTAAAGTCATTTAAGGTGACGGTCGATCCACCATATGCACCAAATATGGATATACTTGTTGCCTCCATTACGGATGCGTCTTGGCCATGGCCAGAAATTGTCATAGGAGCGTATATGAATAGCTCGCTAATATTCTCTTGGCTTCCTACAGATCCCCCGGTAAATTAATAGTATCATCATTACCATAGGCACCAGATTCAACACAGTCTGCATATACCCTAGATCCATCGTTGATGTTTTCAATAGCTTCCTCTAACTGACAAATACTATCACCATCGTTTATACTCGCTGAACCTGTAGCTACATCGATAGTAGCCGCACTAGCTTTGGATGGTTGTATAAGTAATACAATAGCAAATACAAATAGAGCAAAGAGAAACTCCTTAGAAAAAGGCATAACACTACCTATGCTACTGATTGTATTTCCCGTACTGTTACTGCTACTTTTAATGCTATTACTATTCTTGTACTTGTTTTTGGACATTTGTTATCTCCCTAAAGATATCTATTGTTTACTTTAATCTTAAATCTATTAATTTAATATTTATTCAACAAAGCCATATGTTGCATATATAAATACATACAACAAACAATGACTTGTTTTGGTTAATTGAATTATAAAGAAAGGTACGAACATCAATGATCAATATACAATCACAATGCCTATGCTTAAGATGCTATAGGGGCTATGGTTATTTGTCAAGGGTTTTTTGGAGATTTTTTTTAGATTTTTGAGATATTTAACAAAATCTGCAGCATGATGATGCAGTTAAGTAGTGGGGATGATTGGTCAAAAACTGATGGTGGAGCTATGGGGACTCGAACCCCAGACCTCTTCGCTGCCAGCGAAGCGCTCTAGCCAAATGAGCTAATGCCCCAAGCATATACCATATTACCATACTGGCTACCGGCATAACTTTTTTATAGTTTCACTAAAAACCCCCGCGTGTTGACAGGG
>JAGQMT010000036.1 GCA_020428565.1 Candidatus Saccharimonadota bacterium
GGTCATATCAAGATCTTGCATAGACTGTAGCTTGGACCCATTAGCCAAAAAATCAGTAGATAATCTAATTAGTGGCTTTATTATGTTGAGCATTTTATACTCTGCTACATTATCGCCAATTTCTTTGACTGTACATACTACGGATACAGCTGCTGTGCCAGCTGCGCCAACCTTAAGGAGTTTACTGCCTCTAATAGCTTTAAGTTTGCTGGATTTAGATTGACCCTTTATATCCTCAACGAGTTCTTTGGCAACTTTGCTCTCCTGATCTACTTCTGCATCAACAGGTGTATCTACACCCGTTTCGGGATCGGTATGACTCGAGGGGTCAGTGAAGTTACTTTTTGTACCAGTTCGAGCTTTTTCTGCTCTCTCTGTATGACCTCGTTTGATTGTATCTATAATGTTCTCACCTTGCCTTCTGGCTATACTAGAAGGGTGAAAATCAGCACCAAATAATTTTTTCATTCTTCTTTTGGCTATTGCTCCAGAAATACCTTTCTTACCATTTAGTTCTATCATATGGTCTGCCATAGACCTCATTAATGATCCGCCTTCGTTACCTCTTAATTCAGCTCTCAGTGTAATCTTGCCATCAATATCTGGTGACGGTAGGTCAATTCCTTCGGCCTGTACTCTTCCAAGTAGACTTTTGCCTTGGTCGGTTGAAGTATCTATAGTTATAGCTTGAAGTTTAGATCTACCTTTACCGTTGGCTGTATTGAAACTCAGGTCTATACCACTAGTTTTTAACTTATTGACATTTCTTTGGGTCAGTGTACTGGCAAGTGCGCCTAGTCTATTTCTCTCACGTTGACCGGCTAATGTGTTGTATAATCGTCGAGTACTAATATCCATAGTCTCATTATTGCGTTTGAAGAAATTTAAATCTATAAATTTAGACACATGTAATATTTGTAATGGCCCAGTGATTAATGTAAGGATAGACATAATACCACTAATAATTGTAGCTACAAGAAATGCTCCAATTGCACTTTTTTTATTGCGGATACTAGATCTAAGACCTTTCTTATTGAGGCTGTTGGTTTTAATATCTGAGTTGTTCTTTATTGGCTCTTGTTTATTGGATTGACTGGAATCATTATCTATACCTAGGTTGTTTTTTTCGGCAATATCTTCAGCGGCACCTGAATACGCTGAATCTTCCATCTTTGACTCTTCGTCAGGAGATATGCCAGTTATATTACGAAGATCATCTTCTTCTAGTCTTTCTGGTCGTGTTTTTATATTCTGATCGTCGTAGGTAGCCATACTACATTCCTGGTGCTAATCTATTATCTAGATCTATCGTTCCGGATCCATTTTCAAACTCACCCGATTCAATTGCTTGTACTTGACTGGGGTTGGTTGTTATTAAGCTCTGCTCTGTTGGGCTGGCTAATATTTGTATATGGACATGGTTTTGACCTGCAAAAAATAGACCTTGCCCTACTGGGAACTGGCTGAGACGCTTCTTTTCTTCTGAGGTTAGTTTAAACACATCACTTAGTACATCTACGGCCGAACTGGATTGCTTGAGTAGTATTTGCATACTGGCATTGGCTACGATTGCTCTACCCATCCTAGAGCCCATGAAGTCTTCGACATCTTGTGTGATGGTAGTTATACCTAGGTTGTACTTTCGAGCGCGTTTAGCTAAAGAGAACAGGAAGTTCGCTGAATCTTCATATTTCATCAATTGCCAAGCTTCGTCTACGATCATGATTCGTCTTTTTTGATCACTTTTGGTTCTGTTCCAAATGAAATTAAGCACAATGTACATCGCAACCGGACGTAGTTCATCCTCTAGATCACGAACATTGAATACTACCAGAGGGTTATTTATATTGGTATTGCTTGGCTGGGAAAATATACCTGCGAATGTACCTGTGGTGTATTTACGTAGTCTTTGGGCAAGCTGTGGCCCCGTGCCACCAGAATGTAGCAGTACGTCATACAAATCAGTGATAGTTGGTGGAGGTGATTGATGAGTTAATGGGTCATCAGTGATACCTGCTCGCTTGTAGGTTTCTATTAGAGCGGCATCTAAATCGGATTCTTCGACAGGTGTTAGAGCTGGTAATATTGCCCCACCACCGCTTGCACTGGCCATTTGTGCCTGAGCACCACCCATCATGAGTCTAAGTAATCCATGAAGGGTTATCATGTTGCTACGCAATGCATCACCCGCTTCTTCGCTGTCAACAACCTGCGGTAAATCAAAGGGATTTATTCTAGTTGGTGAGTTGAGGCTGAGTTTGACGTAAGCGCCACCTACAGCTTCGGCCATTCTCTGGTATTCATTCTCTGGGTCGATGATAAATATTTCAGTACCAAACATCAAGCTCCGTAAAGCTTCTAGCTTTACAGTGAAGCTCTTGCCGGCACCGGATTTGGCAAATACAACAGAGTTGCCGTTTTCTAGACTAAATCTATCAAATATAACCAATCCAGAGTTATGCATGTTCAGACCATACATGATACCGTTGTCTTGGCTAAGATCAGCCGAGGTAAATGGGAATGTAGTACTAAGTGCACCAGTATTCATGTTGCGTCTAATCTGTAGTTGATCGGTGAATTGAGGAATAGTACTGTTGATACCCTGTTCTTGTTGGGCGCTCGCTATTTTGCTATAAACAAGCTGTTGCCCTAGAATGGACTCTATTTTGTGAGTCACTACCTCTAGTTCATCTTCGCTGTCGGCGTAGATTGTAAAATACAATCCGAAGCGGAAGAATCGCTCCTCGCCAACCTGTAGTTTGTCGCGCATTTCCTCGGCGTCCATGATGGCTGCTTGTTTACCCGGATCTCTAACCTTGCCTTTCTCTGCATCTATCTGGAGACCAGCCTCTAGTTGGGTAACTTTTTTGCGAAGATTTTCAAGTACTACCTGGCTTTCGACTGGATATATAAACATACTCATGTCGATAACTTCGTCTATATTGACAAGACTACTTAGCCACCCAGTGAATATCTGTCTCGGATAGCCATAAACATATAGTGTTCGTGCGTACTTTGTGCCTAGCCTGAAGTAGCCACTTTGAAACTCTAGTGAACTAGGGGCGATGAAATCCCTTAGGGCGGTGATGCCTTTTTGGAAGGCGGCCTGTACTTCTTGTTGTTCACGTAGCTTTTGAGCCTGGGCTAATGCTACAGGATCTGGTGTTTGTTGTTTTTTACCAAAAGCCATTTATTGGAGCTCCTTCTCTAGGTTGGGTTGTCTAGCAAATCCCTCACCCTTGGTAACTACAGGGGCCGTTAGGTCGTTGAAATTTTTGAGTTGTTGGCGGGTTGCAGTGTCTGGATTGTATGAGTCGTAGTAAAGCTCAATTAGTTCCTGGGTATCCAACGGCAGACCCTGTACGCCAGTTTGCATCAATCCAGAAAGTACGGCTTGTACTCTGTTGCGAAGCTCGGTCTTAGCTTCTTCCAGACCAGCTTCGTCGATCACGACATGTAATTGTTCTTCTGGCCTAAAGGAGCCGATTAGATTGTTTAAGAAGTTTTTGCTGGCCTCGACAGCTTTTTGTGCCTCTAGTCCGGCTGGCATAAACGGTATGACTATAAAAAACTGTTTATCCATGATATTGGTTTGCATAGCGATGTTACTCATGAATATTATGTAATCTTCCATTAGCATAGACAGTAGCATGTTGTCGTGTTCGGAGCGTATTTTGTCTAGTTTTTGGATGTATGGACCAATATCTACTTTTTTTGATCGAACCAATATCTGAATTGGAAAATACAATGAGTTTAAGAAGCTCTGATACCCAGCTTCGACTGCTTCTTGTTCTTGTGGGTTCATGAGGTCAAAGTTGACACTTCTGAGCATCACTACCGACCTGAATGAACCGTCATTCATAATAACTATACCATCTCTAATTTCGGCAATCTGTAAGGTGTTTTGAGTACTGTTGGGGTTTGAGGCCTTTGGTGCAACGGCTTGGGGTTGCTGATTGGGTATTTGCAAATTTGGATCTAATGGCTGTTGACCTGGCATAGACTGTGTCTGATCATATCCAGGTGGCATGCCTGGTTGCATTGGTTGAGGATAACTAGCGTTATTTGGATTCATAGCTTAATAGACCACCCTTAAATTAAGTAGAATAACTAGTGAAGTGATATGACTACCTCGCCATCTGAATCTTGCTCGGCTTGCTTGATTTCTTTGGCCTGCCTAGCGATAGTGTCAACACTCCAGTCGTTGTTTCCAGCAAGTCCTATTATATCAGAGTTTACAGGATCTTGTATCTGTTCAACGGCAGAATTAGTATTTTGTGGTTCTGGGGCTGTGTAGTCAACTGCCGTAGGTTCGGTCGGCCTTGGTATAATATTACCATCCTGATCATGTAACGGCTGCAATATCATGCCATGGTTGGTCATGAACTCCTTGCTTTTTTTGTTTTTTTCAGCAATGCTATGAGCTAAGGCTAATTCTTCTGGGGTTTCCTCGGCGTTGGTAGCTAAATTTGCAATTGTTCCAGGTGCAACTACGCTTTGGTCGGTAAATGTGGTATATCCAGAGGGTGTAGGTAGGGTTGGATCATTATTTTGATTCATGAAATAATAGTCTACTGGTGGTGCTGTCGGCTCCAATGGTGGAGTACTAACAGATTCCACAAGCTGTTGATGATAAGCGGTTGATGACTCATCCATGAGTTGGTTGAGGTGCTGAGCGGTGGTGTTATTTAATGGATCGAGCATGTCATCAGACGCCAATACGTCAATGACTGGTACATCCTGAGGTATGTTAGAGGGATCTACTAATCTGTCCGACCCAGTGTTGGCTTGGTCTTGTATGTAGCTTGGCTGATTAAACAGGTTGGTATTGACGTTTTTGACAGCCCATCCCCTACTATCTACGGTATTGGCTAGTGCTTGTAGTCTACTGTGTACTTCATCCTGCGAGAAGCTCTTGGTTAGAATCTTTTCTTCTTTTTTGGGTACGGTGATGGTGACTAGCTCACTAACACCGTCTTGACTCCAAATACGGAGTCTTGGCTTGAATAAAAACCTCAGCCTAGCCAACAACCAGGTTTCGGTAGACTGATCACGTCCGATTGGCGCCGCCAAAAAGCCAAACAGCAAGAAAAAAGGCAATAATACTAGTAGCAGTGGCATGATGATGAACATTGGCGCCCCAGACGCTAAAATCATGAATCCAATCCAACCGATAACTATGGTGATGCCAGCAAAAATAAACTGTTTGAGCGTAAACGGCCCAAGTAGTTTGTCCTCGGCTTCTATATCCTGCAAAACTTTATAGGTTGCCATAACATTAATTATAGAGTATTTACCACCAAGGACAAAGACTGACTACCGACAGTTTTATGCCAATAGACGTATTTTGATTGATTCTAGGTTGTCGTATGTACTGGCTAGGTTTTTCTTAAACGTTACGAACTCGTTGCAACCATTGCGTACTGCTATTGCTATTTGTAGGGCGTCTTCAAAATCACTATCACGGATATTGTTGAACGCCCAGTCAAAATCTGCCGAGTCGAGTGATAACATTTCAAAATCAGACAAAAAGCCCTGTAATGTACTGAGTGGTAGGTTTTTGCTCCCAAAATAAAGCACGAAACTGGCTTATCTGCTAAAGCAGATGTGATTTGTTCTTTACTCAAACAGAATACCCTGCTTTAAATATCAGATATAGATATCATTTACGAAATATTTGCCCAGTATTGATTCGTCCCGAATCATCTTAGTGGTCATGCTCAGCGGCTTCGGCTTCTTCGGCCTCGGCAAAGGTTGCATGTACCGTACCGTGG
>JAGQMT010000037.1 GCA_020428565.1 Candidatus Saccharimonadota bacterium
ATTAGCTCCGCCAAGGACTGCTGTACTGTCAATATTGGTCAAATCGCTATATTTGTAGGCTGTGTAGTTACTACCATTATTCCAAGAGAGAGTTACTCCAAGTCTACATCCGCTGTCGTCCGTTGAATTCGCTTCAGTCTGTACTTCTATACCACTTACTACAGAACTTGCCGGAATATTAAAGTTGAAGTTAGAATAACCTTGCTCAGAGTCACCAATTTCGGTTACATATTGGTTATCGGACGCTTGTATGTTTGCGACAGTGTTAATATCCCAGCCATTTGGTGCATGTGTAGATGTTGGTATCTTAAACCCTGTGTCGGCAGCGCTGGCAGTGTTTTGCCAGAGGCTACCGAACGGCAGCAGCTGAACGCCTAGTATTAGTAAACTTGCAAGAAAGTACCTGCTCCTGTTTAAGGTTTGTGAAAGATTGGCTCATACATCTACTCCTCTGGTATAAACTTAAATTCTTTTAATTGTCACAAAATGTCACCACCTAGACCTTTGACTATCCTGTATTATGCTCTCATTGTCTCAGAAAGCAACAGAAAAAAATATATTTTACAACATTTTCAAAAACATAGCCATAAGTATTAAAGTCTGGCAGTTTATCTTGAAGTGTTTAAATTGTAGTTGGCCAATAAAATTACAAACCATGGATAACTGTTATTTTGGCGCCAAGAGAGTTAAGCCTGTCGGCTATGTCTTCATAGCCACGGTTGATCGTATAGATATTTCGTAAGATAGAGGTGCCTTTGGCTGCTAGCATGCCGATTAATAGTAGGCTGGCTGGACGTAGTGCTGGTGGGCAGACCACATCGCCACGGGTGAATTTAGTGGGTCCATTGATATATATACGATGTGGGTCAACTAACTCTACGTTCATGCCTATCTTGGTCATCTCAGTGTAGTAGATAGCTCTGTTTTCAAACATCCAGTCATGTATAAGGGTTCTGCCTTTGGCTACGCCACAAATCGGCACAAAGTAAGGGATGTTATCTGGGTTGAGGCCGGGCCATAAGTTTGGGTGCAGCTTGTCGTCTAGGGCTATGAGCTTACCGTTATGTTTATGTACGGTTATATCAGCTAGTTCAGTAACGCCGTTGGTAGATGGGTGAATGTTCTTGATTGTAGTATCTAGCCCCATCTTTTTGAGTTTGAGTAGCTCTAAGCCTATCCAGTGCAAGGGCGCTTCTTGAATTGTAATCTGTGAATTGGTTGTAATTGCTGCCGAAATAAAGAACATTGCCTCTATGGGGTCTTCTGTTGGTGTGAATTCGATATTTTTGCGAATCGTATCAATGCCGGTAACAGTAAGGATTGATGAGCCTATGCCTTCTATTTTTACGCCTAGCTTAACCAAAAAGGCACACAGATCTTGGACCATATAGTCAGCACTAGCGCCTTGAATAATTGTGGTATGGGTAGTTTTTGCCGCCGCCATCAATACGTTATTGGTAACGGTGTTGCCCGATTCGTACAGCACTATTCTATTGGCGGGCTTTTTGTTGACATTTACTTCATAGTGACCAGTTTTGGCATCGACATTAACGCCAAATCGCTCTAGGGCAAACAGATGTGGACTTACCGTCCGCTGGCCAAGCTTACAGCCACCAGCGTAAGGTATGTTAAATGTTGGATAATCGTGCATCAATGAGCCTAGTAGCATTAGTACGCTTCTGGTTTTGCGGGCGGCACCAGCATTTATGCTGGATAGAGTGAGCTGCTTGGATGGTCTAATTTCTAGGTCATTGTTAGCAAGCCATTTGACTTTCACTCCAATACTTTCTAAGACTTCAATAATACGATGGACCTCTTCTATTTTTGGGAATGACCTGAACGTAGTCGTGCCTTGATTGAGTAGACTTGCGCATAATAGCGCTACGGCTGCATTTTTGCTTTTTTTGAGCTGAATATTGCCACTAAGCTCATGGCCACCGTCGACCTGTAGATTGACGCCTTCGCCGCTGATACTTATGATCTGCTTGTTTAATACGTCGCTAATACGACCTAGCATCTCCATACTGAGGTTCTGATTGCCTTTTTCTATACGGTTGATAGCAGATTGGGAGGTATTTAATTTTTTAGCAAATTCTGCTTAAGTAAGTCCTTTGTCTTGTCTGATTTGATATATGAGCTGGCCTATTTTAGCGGTTGCATTATTCATAATAAAAATATTATACCATATAAGGTATATTTAGTCCTAATTATTTATCTTTGGTTTATTTGCTTGGTAGTTATACAATACTCCTATGTTGTAGTTGAAATCAATAATATTCTGCTTTTGTTTATAAAATCTTGTAATAGAGGAGTTGTCATGAAAGATGTTAGTAAAATTATTGATGAGTTGATAATTAAAGAAACGAATCGTCAGGTGATTGGACTAGAAATGATTCCTAGCGAAAATCATACTTCTGGAGCGGTGCTTAGGGCACTAGGCTCTAGATTGACGGATAAATATTCCGAAGGTTACCCGGGTCAACGTTATTATGGGGGCTGTGAAGTTGTTGATGAGGTCGAAAATTTAGCCAGAGATTTGGCTAAGAGTTTATTTGGTGCTGATCATGCTAATGTGCAGGCTCATTCAGGTAGTCCGGCCAATCAGGCAGTTTATTTTGCTTTGGTTGATCCCGGTGATACGGTCATGGGTATGTCTTTGCAGTTTGGCGGGCATATGACGCATGGCCTTAGAGTGAACTTTTCTGGAACTTACTATAATGCTGTGCAGTATACGACCGATCAGGATGGTTATATAGATTATGATGCTGTTGCTAAGCTGGCTAAGGAGCATCGGCCAAAACTAATTATGACTGGTGCCACTGCCTATCCGAGGGCAATTGATTGGCAGAAGTTTCGAGACATCGCCGATTCAGTTGGTGCATGGATGGTATCTGATATATCACATATTGCTGGGTTGGTTGTGGCTGGAGCGCATAGTAGTCCAGTTGGCATTGCCGACGTAGTCACGACGACAACTCACAAGACTTTGCGTGGGCCAAGAGGTGCCTTGATTTTGGCTAATGGTAACCCTAGTACGCCACTCAAGGTGTTGGATAGATCGGCTGAGAATATTCCATCACTGATTGATCGGGCAATCATTCCGGGTTTGCAGGGTGGTCCGCATAATCACCAGACAGCAGCAATTGCCGTAGCTCTTGGCGAAGCATCAACCGACGAGTTTAAATCGTATGGTAAACAAGTGGTGGCTAATGCCCAGAAGCTAGCCGGTGAGCTGATGGCCAAAGGCTATAAGCTTGTCACTGATGGCACAGATAATCATTTGATGGTCGTGGATTTGACTAACAGGGATATTAGTGGCAAGCAAGCTGAGGTAGCTTTAGGCAAAGCCGGAATTACTGTGAATAAAAACACCATTCCGTTTGAGCCGAGGTCATCATTTGATCCAAGTGGTATTCGACTCGGTACACCAGCTCTGACGACTCGTGGTATGAAGGAATTGGATATGGAACAGGTAGCTAGTTGGATAGATGACGTTATCACCAACGTTGGGGACGATACCAAATTGGCTCGTATCAATCAGGATATTAAAGAATTCACCAAGTCCTTTCCGCTCCCAGGATAGTATGAGGTTTGGGCATGAGCGGTGTTTTTGACGAAAGGTGGACGTAGATTAGAGGTCGCAAACTTTATAGATCGTGACCTTTGACTATGTTGTATATCTCGCCTGGAGAGCTAGGCTACTGCTTCTCGATAAAGATGAGTCCTACGCGTGTAATACGGTTAGAGTTGCTGGAGGCATTTGTAAGTCTAACTCTTGCAGTATCACGTCCCCATCCGGTAAATGCATTTGTACAGTAAGTGGCATAATCTGCCGAAGAGTTAACGTTGATGGTATATGTTTTATTGAATCCATCGCCACCTAGTCTAACGCCTTTAATTTGTGTTACCTGAACAGTTGTTTTTCCATCGCTAACTACGGACATGCCTTTAGCAGTGAAGCACACTCTATACTTTGAGCTAGGTGATAGAGTATTGCCAGGAACGTTCCATTCCAGAGTTTTGCCTCTTTTTAATACGGCTACTACTACACCATTTTTGCTGGTTCCGGTTTCTTTAATTTTTTCGGAAGATGAGGGGGTTAGCTCTTGAGCCCATTTTGATGCGACATTCGTGGCGGCGGAGCTTTGGTACAGCATATAGGCTCCTCCAATCAGACCAAAACTGACCAGCACAATTGCAAACTGTACTTTTCTGGATCTAAAATTAATTTTTTTGAGAAAACTAAACCTCTTCTTATTGGCTTGTTTTTGTTTTTTCTTAGCCATTTTTTCTCCTATTTTTATTTTTTCGCTAATACTGTAACCGAATATTATGTTTTTTTACAACATGCGTCAAGTACAAAATTAGTGATTAACCATAAGTTTATAGATTAGGGTAGTATTTCTGGTTCTCGAATTAGGTTGATTTGGAACATTTCATAGACTTTGTCGGTGATTTTTTGTTCAAACTCGACTAGTTGCTTGGTGTTTTGTGCTTTGTAGTTTATAAAGACTAAATTCTGTTTGGGCCAGAGTTTCATGCCTGTTGCATGGTCTCTGAAGGCACTAAATCCCGCTTCTTCGACTAGCCATCCAGCCCCAACTTTGTATTGACCATCTGGCAGTTCCCAAACGGCAGGTTGTGGCCAACCCGGCCTAGCTTTTTTGATGTGTGGGTATTTTTTGGTGATTTTCTTGAAATGATCGGCAGATATAATAGGGTTCGAAAAATACGAGCCACAATTGGCGACTTTGCTGGGGTCTGGTAGCTTGCGCCGGCGGACTGCGATAACGGCTTTTCTTAGCGATGACGTACTGAGCGCTATATTTTTGTCATGGAAATAAGCTTGAATATCGGCGTATTTTGGTGGCGCGACAGATAACTTGGATAACTTCAGGGTTATAGAGCAGATGATAAACCTGCCTTTATCAGTAGTTTTGAATCGAGAGCTTCGATAACCAAAGTTGCATTGTTCATTAGCTATGTTGACGAAGCTTGCCTCCATACGATCATAGGCCTCTACGGAGACTAGCGTCTGTGACACATCTTGCCCATAGGCACCGATATTCTGAACAGGCGCGGCGCCTGCTGTACCAGGTATCAGGGAGAGGCATTCTATGCCCTGCAGTTCTAGGTCAACGGTTTTGGCAACAATATTATCCCAGTTTTCGCCAGCGCCTACTTGATAGGTTGCTGATGTTTCGTCCTCGGATAGTTTTTTGAAGCCTCGGATTTTGTTAACGATAATCAAGCCTTTGTAACCTTCGTCGCGCCATATAATATTACTACCCGATCCGATAGTTATAACTGGTAGTTGTTTGGACTCGGCCCATTTTTCCGCCTCTACTAATTCGTCACGGGTCTTGACGCATACGAGGTATTCAGTAATACCGCCCAGCCTCATGGTGGAATACAGTTTGAGTGATACGCCTTGCAATATGTTCATGCTTGTGTTTAGTATATCATTAATTAATGGACTAAAGATTGTGTATTGCATTAAAAAATCGTAAAATAATATACATGCAAAGAGGTAAGAAACCATATACCAAACTAGGGCAGAGATTATCCAGTCTCAGACAGAAGCTAAACGAGACTATTCCAGATGTATCTGGAGCTGTCGAACTGGATAACGACATAATTGCTAGTTACGAAAACGGCGAGCGTCGACCTAGCGAAGATGTACTGGAAATGTTGATTAGCCATTTTGACATTAAGGGCGAAGAAGCCGACGAATTATGGGAATTGGCTGGCTATAATAATGATTTGGCCG